>JBDTWG010000240.1:0-5834 GCA_040006855.1 Nitrospira sp. | reverse complement strand
TCCACGCAATTGATGCAACTGTGCCAAGCCAAACCGTTCGGCGTGCTCGATCACCATCACCGTCGCATTTGGAACATCCACCCCGACCTCGATCACGGTGGTCGCCACGAGAATCTGAATCGATCCGGCCTTGAAGGCCGCCATGGTATGTTCTTTCTCAGCGCTCTTCAGCCTTCCATGGAGCAATCCCACCCGTGCCTGCGGAAAGACGTCGCGCTGCAGGTGTTCCGCCCCCTGAATCGCCGCCTTGAGATCGACCTTCTCAGACTCCTCTACCAAGGGATAGACGATATAGACCTGGCTGCCGGCCTTCAACTCATCCCCGACCAGATGCCACGCCTTGTGCCGTTGACCTTCACTATAGAGCAACGTCCGCACCGGCTTACGGCCCGGCGGCAGCATGTCGATCACCGACACATCTAAATCTCCATAGACAGTCATGGCCAAGGTGCGCGGAATCGGCGTGGCCGTCATGACCAGAACGTCCGGCCGATACCCCTTGTCGAGCAGCATCTTTCGCTGCAGCACGCCGAATTTATGCTGTTCATCCACGATCACAAGTCCAAGCTTGGCGAAGTGCACGTTCTTTTGAATCAACGCGTGGGTTCCAATGGCCACCTGCGCCGCGCCCGACGCCAGTTGCTTCAATTTCTCATTCCGCTCCTTCACCTTACCGCCACTCGTGAAAAGCACCGTGTTCAGACCCACCGCCTCCAGCAGCGGTTTGAGGTTCAGATAATGCTGCTCGGCCAAGATTTCTGTCGGGACCATCAGCGCCGTTTGGCAACCCGATCCACAGGCCATGACCAGAGCATGGAGCGCGACCACCGTCTTCCCGGACCCGACATCACCCTGCACCAGTCGATTCATCGGCCGCGAGGTCACCATGTCGGCTTGGATCTCCCGGAACACGCGTTCCTGCGCAGATGTGAGCGTAAAGGGCAGCAGTTGCACGAGTTTCTTCAACTGTGGCACGTGAGGATTGAAGCGGAATGGCTTGAGTTCTTCTTTGGTCTCCTGCTGACGCAATACCAAAGCCGCCTGCAACAAAAACAGCTCTTCGAAGGCCAAGCGGCGGTGGGCGGCAGTCGTGCCTCGGTCGAGGGCGGCAAGATCCGTCTTCGGTGGTGGGAAATGCACCTGCTGGATCGCGGTACTGATCGGCGGCAAGCGGTGGCGCGCGCGAACCGAGAGTGGCAACACTTCTTCCACGTCGGCTCCATATTCCACCAACAGTCCATGAATGAGGACGCGCATATGACGGGACGTCCACCCTTTCGTCTCATGATAGATCGGAACGATCCGGCCCACATGCAGCAGCTCATCCTCTACTCCGCTCAACACTTCAAATTGCGTCGGCTCTAACCGCACGTCCATCCATCCGCGCCGACCGGCAACCACACGCCCCGCGATCATGACGCGCGCGCCTTGCCTCAAGACCTGTTCCAAATAGGGCTGATTAAAGAATACGGCATGCACCGTCCCGGTATTATCCTCAACCGCCACATCCAGAATAGACAGACGGCGGGACCGCGCACGAGTCTGCTCCGCTTGAACGATCACCCCGCAGATGGTGTGCGTGGCTCCCGGAACGAGTCTGCCTATCGCAGTCACCACCGAACGATCCTCATACCGCCAGGGCAGGGTCCAGAGCGCCTGCTCTATTGTGGAGATTCCCAGGCGCTCCAATAGGATCGTCCGTTTCGGACCGACTCCCTTCGCAAACTGAATCGGTACCTCCCACAACGGTCGTGCAGAATCTGAACGAACTGGGTCAGCTGCGGGCTGTCCCTCACCCGACAAGACATTCGGCGGATTGATCACACCTTGCCCCCGCTGCAGACGACGAAGGAGGTCCAGTGCCCGAGAGAGCCGAGCCTGTTGTTCCAGAGAAGACAGATGCGCGTGGAAATCGACGAACAGATTGCGGAGCAATAGTAATTCCGTCTCAAGCGCTCGCGGATAGACTCGCTCGCCAAGCACTCCAATGACTTGTTCCGACACAAAGCCGTCGAGGTTTTTGACCGTCGAAAGATGGGCGTAGGCATCGCGGCAGGCAAACTCAATCGGTCTGGCCACACGTTGAAGGAAGGCGTTAAAAGGGTCGTGAGAATCGGGCGAATCAGGACGTGGCATCCTGGGTCTGGATCGTACCACAGCAAAGTCTGCTGCTCAACGAGCACCTCCATCGAGAAGGGAAGGACAACCATGGGTCGGCCGCTGGTTTTGTGACTTTCCTTGGCGCTTCCCCGGCTCAGTGCTAGAGTGATTTTGCGTAGGATATGCAGAAGGAGACCCATGTATCGGCGCAATATTAAACACATCCTGGGCCCCCTTGCCGTCCTGATCAGTCTCTTCATTTTCTATCAAGCCTGGCTGAAGCCCCACTATTTCCACGAGACGCCGACTCCTCTCCAAATTACCATTGAAGAGCAGCCCGCTGCGTCCTCAGCTCCTCTGGCACCACCGCAAGAACATGTCGCCGTGGAGCTCCAACGGTCTCGGACCATCGATCCTGTCAGCATTCCGGTTCCGAGGCATTCGGAATTGCTCGGCGCGATTCATGAAGAGCTGGAAAGGCGCAACCTGGCCGTGGCGGAAACGAAACTGGAGGAGCTTCCATCATCACTATTTACGGAATCGGCCATCAAACGACACGTGGCCATCTTGTGGAACAACCTCGGCATTCTTCAGGAAAAGATCAGTGGGACTGAAGTTTCGGTGAAGGCCTTTAAGAAAGCCGTCGCCCTCGACCCACAAAACCCGGTTGCCCATCTCAACCTCGCCAATGCCTACTGGGGCCTACGTGACCCAGCACTCACAGAAAGCTTCCTAAGAAAAGTGTTGAGCTTGGCCCCGGACGAACCATTCCCACATGTCGCCATTGCGGACCTGTTACAAGAAAAAGGTCACCTCGCAGAAGCTGTTAAACACCTGGACCAGGCAAAGGAGCGAATCAAAAAGGACCCTGGCCTGCAATCTTACTTGAAGGCGGTTACAGCGAAAGTCCACCGTGCCGGAAGGATCGAGGAGAAGTTTTCTACCCACAGCAGCGTTCACTTCACGGTCAAATACGACGGCAATGAAGATCCCTCGACATGGACCACCGTCCTTGATGTTCTCGAAGAGGCCTATCGAGAAATCGGCCAGAAATTCAACTTTTTCCCCTCAAGACCGATCATTGTGGTTCTCCACACGAAGAATCAGTTCCCCAGCGTCACGGGTAGCCCCAGTTGGGCAGACGGTCTGTTCGACCCGGTCCTTGGACGCATTCAAATCCCCACTCAAGGAGCTGCAACGGATCGAGCCTGGCTGACTCGCGTACTGCGACATGAATTTGTCCATGCCCTCATCCAAGAGGAATTGGGCGCGACCGGCGGGACAATTCCCACATGGCTCAATGAAGGTTTGGCGATGCAACTGGCCGGTGATCCCTGGCAGGAATTGAAGGGCATGATGCCCGGAGAGTACAGTTTGATTCCATTGACTGCACTTGAGGGAAGCTGGGAAAATCTACCGGCAGACAAGGCCAGCGCCGCCTACATGGAAGCCAATACCGCCACCCATTATCTGATTGAACGATTCGGCATGCCGAAGGTGCACGAAGTGCTCCTCCATTTGAAAGCCCGCCAAACCATCGCCGCCGCCATGCAAGACAGGCTTCTACTGTCCTACGACCACTTTCAACAACAATGGGCCGACAGCCTTGCATCCACACTGTCTCAGCCGAAGTCTTAACCCGCTATCGCAGCGCCGTCCGATGGCTTGTGGCCCCCTCGAATCCAATAGGGATCCAAGACGGAATCGCCTGAGGGTAGGCATGAATCTCTGGCTCACCCGCAGGTTCCTCAATGCGGTCCAGTTGCTCGAATGAATCCTCCCATAATAACGTTCCGGATGTGCGGTCGTATGTTCGTACAACCAAATCAAATATATGCCCGATCGGTTCATGGATCGGCCTCATCCGTGGCATATCAAATAGCGCACCTTCCCCCTTTGCCCGATTTCGACTGCCAGGAGCAAACTTGTCCTGCCACACGAGCCCGCCAGTCGTTGGATTCACGGCTCGGACGGAGAAGAGGGTTTGGAGAGGTTTTTGAACAGTGGCGGCGGTTTGAACCACTAAATGACTATTCGGGATGAGTGCGGCGCTCGCCCTCGTCATTCCTCCTTCCCCCAGTTTCAGCAAATTCAATTGCCCTTCCCACAGAAACCTCCCGGTTTCGGCGTCATATACCCGTAGCATAAAATTTGACTTCCCCTCCGCGTCGGTTCCGATCCCGCCGGCAAAAATCCGTCCCCTATTCTCATCGTGCTCCGCCACGCCCTCTTCCTTGACATTCACATCAAATGAATCCTCGGATAATATTGCTCCCGTGGGCGCATCATACGTTCGAACCGTAATGGTTGAAGATCCTGCTGCCTGAAACCCAAATGCAGCGGCCAGTACAGCTGAATGAGCAGTAGGCGATTGCGTTAATGTGACGGCATCCATATTGATGACAGGCCAATTTTCCATAGTGAAATGAAATGGAGCAGCAGCGGAATAGGTCGATGCAAACAGGATGAAAGCCACAGGCGGCACCATGTGCGCCAGTCGCCTTCCCCCTAATCCAAAGCCCTGCGCCCGTTGATTATTGCCTTGCTTCCGTCCAATAATTCTAGTAATTCTAGCCGTAATCATTTTCAGAAATGTATATTGGTCCACGTGTGCCTCCCTCATGTGAGGCGGATTCTCACGCGCTTCATACGACGCAGTAAATGACACACCAGCCCTGGCTGTCCCCTCTAAAGATGGGTTTCCGGTAAAGCTATTGGCGAGGTTTCGGAACGAAGCCTGGTAGATCTGCTGTTTATCGAGGCTTAACGGGCACCGCACCGAACCAACGATAGCGGTTACGAGCGACGAATCCGTATAGCCGAGAAACCATTGGCTTGAAAGCAGGCACTGTAAGAAAGGCTACTAGCAATCGACCACCGGGAATTCTGAGAAGGAGAGGCAAAATAGCATCCATCCCTCGCCGAATCTGCCCGTCGGCGGCGACCCAATAGGCAACCTCCGGTCGACCAGGCCGATACTCAGAGCCAAGAACCTGTTCGGCCTCCAGACTTTGATAGGGGATGTATCGGACAGTGGCTGATTGATTTGAGTGAGACAACCGTTCTATTCCTTCCTTGCTCTTCACACAAAATCGACACTGCCCGTCATAGATGATAGTACAGTACTCTTGCTCGAATATTGGGCCACCCCTTGTTGCCGTACCCATAAAAAATCCTATCACCAACACAGGTTTGAGGACAAGGCAACTTGCGGTGGACTGAGGCGGCAGCTATAGTGCCGCCATGAGAGCAACCCGCCCGGTTATCGGACTACTTGTCGCACTGATCGCGGTAGAAGTCAGCCTGTTTATGCTCGGCTCGACCTCCCCTCTCTCAACCATTAACCATAGCGTGCTGGTGGGGTTTCTGTTCGGGTTTCCGGCACTGCTGGTGGGAGGACTTCTTGTGATCCGTCAGCAGTGGATCGTCATGGTCGCAGTGATGTACAGTACGATCGCACTGGCGCTTGACCTGGCAACTATTGTCCAAGAAGTCAGCCAATCTGCACCCCACTCAGTGGTGTTGACACTCACCCTGGTGAGCAGCTTACTGAACTTTTTGATTATGATCTTCGGAGGCCGTTGCGCTCTCACCTTCGGGCCGGACGAGCAGCCTCCAGCAGGCCGCCATCCCAATCTTCAGTTCCCTGCTTCATCTTAATCGGTCTGATCTTGACGTCTCCTGCCGCTTTAAGCCACCGAGCGGTATCCCTCAACGAGTAGGTGTCTCCCCGC
>JBDTWG010000239.1:0-5853 GCA_040006855.1 Nitrospira sp. | reverse complement strand
CATGCAAGCGCGTCCAGGTGCGGCGTCCCTGCGTGTACACGTCTTCGACGCGCATCTGTACAGCCGCGCCGACGCGGGCAAAGGTATAGGTGAGGAGGGCAATCAGGGCGCGGTCGCGCATGCCCACAGGGCTGCCGGTGTCGATCGCGTCCAGCAAGGTGCGCGTTTCCTCAGCCGAGAGCACCGGGGTCTTTCCTTTTTTGATGGAATGTTTCGGCCCACGCACCACGCTGGCGGGGTTGGTGGGCACGATCTGGCCGAGAACGAGCCAATCGAAGAGCATGCGGATGGCGGCGAGCTGTACCTTGACCGAAGGCGCCGCGATCCGCTGCTGCAGTTCTTCGATATAGGCCGCGACGTGGATGGGCTGCACGGCGCGTAGATGATCGAGGCCGTGTGCTTCGCACCATGTGGCGAAGTCCTCGGCGGCTTTGGCGTACGCTTTCCTTGTATTAGGATTCCTGATATTGGCGGTGAAGAATTCAAGGACGCGGGTGGCGGTGGCAGCGTCCGGCCGGAAGAGGGCGGGGAGGGTGATGCCGGTTCCTTCCCGTGACCGGATTCCGGTGTCTCTTGTTACGACTAATGCCTGCGTCACAGTCCCTCCAGTCTTGTGTATGATAACGGCCTTTATTGTGCAGAACAAGAATCCTGTTGTGGGGTTGGTCTGTTGACAGAAAAAGAGCCTCTGGTGGTGAAGCCAAAATTCCTATGCCAATGAGGCAGATGTGGAGAGGCCGTAGGTATGTGTTGACGAGTGTATATACACTCGTGTAGTATGAAGATATGGATGGATCGGTTTCTGGATTCGATTGGGACGAAGGTAATCTGGCGAAATGCCAGAAGCATGGCGTTTCTGTCTCAGAAATAGAGGGACTGTTCAAGAGGGGGATCACGATTTTTCCCGATGCCGGGCATTCTCACAGCGAGGAACGCATGAAGGGCATCGGCAAGACCGGGCACGGGCGATATATCTTTCTAGTGTTCACGGTCAGGGGGCGGGCCGGCAAAAAATATATCCGTCCCATCAGTGCGCGGTACATGCACAAAAAGGAGATTGAAGGCTATGAAAAAGAAACTTCCGAGGCTTAAAAGCGACAAAGAAGCTGAACGTTTTGTGGAGACCGCAGACCTTTCCGAATACGATTTATCGGGGGCGAAGCGGGTGCATTTTGAATTTGAAAAGAAAAGCGCCCAATTGAACATGCGGTTGTCGGAGGCGATGATGCGCGCCTTGAAAGAAAGCGCGAAGAGCCGGGGAATTCCATACCAAAAGTTCATTCGTGAGGCGCTAGAGGAAGCGCTCAGTGCACATAAATAGCGGCGGTGAAGCAAAGCTACCACTTATCACACTGTCCGAATTTCAGGGGGCACCTGTTACTGCGGCGAAGGGAAGGACAGACCAGGGTCCTGATTCTCCAAATCGCTGCTTGTACCGTTATCGTATACGACATACATGATTGGTGATGGAGTTCACCAAGAACCGTCCCGTTCTTCTCCGTGAACGCGGGACTGATAACTCCTACCAGAAATAAACTGGTAGGAGTTTTTTTATGGGCCCGCAACAGAATTCATCCCCCCTCCTACCTTTCTTATTCCAGACTCGTTTAGGTAGGGGTGAGGGGGGCGTCCATCTCGAGGCAGTGTGAAGGCGCATGCGACCGGCCCGATCAGCGTGGCAGCACCATGCGGAATGTGCTGCCTTTGTCCATGAAACTTTCGACCTCAATGTGGCCTCGATGCGCTTTGGCAAACGCCTGAGCTAGACTGAGACCCAGCCCATTTCCGCATGTCGAGCGGCTCCGATCAGCACGATAAAACCGGTCAAAGATATGAGGAAGATCGTGTTCGTCGATCCCAACGCCATTGTCCGCCACGGAAACCTCTATCCGAGGCAGTTTGCCTTCAAGTGAGACGAGAACTCGGCCGCCAGGTCCGGTGTATTTTAGCGCATTATCGATCAGATTGGCCAAGACCCGCTGGAGTTTCCCTTTGTCGCCTGTAAAGATCAGATGGTTTGAAGGAGCTGTCATTTGCAATGCAATGTTTCTATCCTCTGCGACCGGGCGAAAGAGTTCGACGGCATCCTGTACCATCAGGCTCATCTCGAAGTCGCTCTGGGTCAGCTGGGCGACTCCTGCATCTGCCTCGGCAATCTCAAGCAAGGAATTAATGATGGCGACGAGTCGGTCGCTTTCTTCCACAACGAGTCCGGCCATGTCCTGATAGGCCTGTAGGGTCTTGTCTCCGAGGAGGGTCGTCTCGGCCATGCCACGGATGCGCGTGATGGGGCTCCGCAGATCGTGTGCGATGTCACTTGTGACCTGCTTTAACTCAAGCACCAGCGACTGAATCTTATCCAGCATCATGTTGAAGGTGACGGCGAGGTGATCAATTTCATCGCCTCGATTACTGACAAGTACCCGCCGAGCGAAGTCTCCGGCTCCAATCTGCCTGGCCGTGTCGGTCACGTGTTCCACTCCCCCCAGCGCACGCCGGGCCATAAACCACCCGAGTGAGGCTGCCAAGAAAAGACCCACCAAGATCACGACCGCAGAGATGTGGCGATACTCTTCCAACAAGCGTTCATCATCCCGGCGCAAATATCCTATCTGCAAGATATTCTGATCTTCTGCCGGGATGAAATAGACCACGCGCACGTGATGGGGCTGGTCGGGGATCTTCACCGTTTCAAATGCCGGTTGATCCGGAGCGAGCCGGTCCAGGATCCACCGTGTCACGGGAATCACTTTCCACGCATGGAGGTCGGAGGCTCGCAGTTGGTTTCCATCACGCGAGAGGAGACGAAAGAAAACCTGATCAGTCCCAGCCACCTCGGCTTCTCGAGCGAATTCTGCTTCAATTTGATCAATGCCATAGAGCCGGTATAGGTGTTTGAATTCCAGGGCATCGGACAGAAGTAATTCATCGATGCGCGTTTCCATCCGCTGGGAGAGCATCAGATACACGACGAGCAGCATCGACAGTAAGGAGACGGCAAACACGACGGCGTACCAGAATGTTAAACGAAAGGTCAGCGACCGAAGGATCTTACGCATGCTGTTCTCGCAGCACATACCCGATGCCACGCACCGTGTGAATCAGCTTGGGATCAGGTCCACGGTCGATCTTCTCCCGTAACCGGCAGACTCGCGCCTCAACAATATTCGTCTCGGGATCAAAGTTATAATTCCAGACGTGCTCCACAATCATGGTCTTTGACACCACGCGTCCTTGATTGCGCATCAAATATTCCAAGAGGGCGAATTCTCGGGGTTGTAAATCGACGAATCGTTCGCCTCGAAACACTTTACGAGTGAGCAGATCCACTGACAGGTTCCCGACCAGGAGTCGGGCTGGTTCGGAGATGCCTTGTGCGCGTCGGATTAAGGCTTGGAGCCGGGCCAGCAGCTCCGAGAATGCAAACGGCTTCGTCAAATAATCATCCCCACCATCCGACAGTCCTTGCACTCGATCCTGTACGGACCCCTTCGCACTCAAGAGTAGGACGGGAAGACGTATTTTGCTTTGGCGCAGTGCGCGTACGAGTGACAGCCCGTCTAAGGACGGGAGCATGATGTCGATCACCGCGGCATCGTAGGGTTCGACGAGGGCTCGGTGTAAACCGTCCTGGCCGTCGCCCTCATAGTCAACCACAAAGCCGGCTTGCGTGAGCCCTTTGCGAATAAAGGCGGCCGTCCGTACATCGTCGTCTACGACAAGGACCCTCATACTGTCTCTCCAGACGCACGAGATTACCCATCCTGCTTGCTCAGATACCGAGCATTCTGCGTCGATTGTCGTGCTCACGCAAGTGATCAATCCGAACATGACCAAACGGTAATGTTCGGGTCATGTCTCGGTTAACTGGGTGCGGTAGGCTTGAAGGACCATGCAGAGGTCATTGGTCCCTGTCATTCTTGGAGTCGCGCTTTGGACGATCTTGCCGGCGTGCACCAGCTATCACCCTCTGCCGTTGTCGCCCGAGGCGGCTGGCGAGACGCCCAACATGACTCGAATCCGTATTGCCGCACAGGAGATTCACCATCCCATCCTGAAGCCCCTCGACTTTGATGACCGAAATGGGCTGTCACCCGACGAAGCCGCCGTGCTTGCTGTCCTGGCCAATCCGGGATTGCGGGCCATTCGCGATCAACGCGCGATTGCGGCAGGACAAGTCCTCCAGGCCGGCATCCTCCCGAATCCGCGCCTCACCTACTTCCTATCAATCCCCACCGGCCCGGTTCCCGTCGGGACGGTCACGGAATTCGGAGGGACCGTCTTGTGGGATTTGCAGACACTCATCAATCGTGGCGCGCGGGTCGAGGCCGCCGAAGCGCGGGCCGTCGCCGTAGATCTGGATGTCGCCTGGCAGGAATGGCAAGTGGCCCAGGCGGCCAAATTGGCGGCCTATCGGTTGTGGACGCTTCGGTCTCAAGCGCAGCTGGCGACGGAGCTCTCGGATTTGCTGACGGACAATGTCATGCAAATGCGCCAGGCGCTGCAACGCGGCATCCTCACCGGCTTGGAGCTGTCTGCGGCCGAATCGGCCCATAACAATGCCCGCACGAATATGCTCGAACTGCAGAAGCAGGTGCGTCAGCAGCAGCTCGCCCTCAATCGACTCGTCGGCCTGCCCCCAGACCGTGCGATCCCACTTGAGCACTCGATTGAGCTTCCGGCTCGGCTCGTGCCGCCCCCCCTGGAGTGGTTTCTGGATGGGTTAGAAGATCGTCGGCTGGATTTGGTAGCTCTCCGGCAAGGTTATGCCAGCCAGGAAGCCACCGTGCGCGCGGCGATTCTGAGCCAGTTCTCCAATATTACGATTGGCTTCTATGATGTACGGGATCTGGGGAATTTTTACCGGCCGGGGCCGCAATTTGCCACCGATCTTCCGATCTTCAACCGCAATCAGGGGAACATTGCCATCGAGCGGGCGACGCGGCAAAAACTGTTAGACGAGTACACCAACCGCGTTTTTCAAACACGCAACGATATCGCCAGGCTCCTGGTCACGATCACCTGGCTCAATGATCAAGTGGCGACGGCGCAGGCCGGCAAACCAATCCTGCAGAAGTTGGTCGTGACGTTGCGTGAAGCCCTCCGTCAAGGGCAAGCCACCGTCGTGCTCTATTACAACGCGCTCATCAACCTGACCGCCGTACAAATTCAAATTCTGACATACCAACAGCAGCTCATTGATACGCGCATCAGCTTGGAGTTGGAGACGGGCCATTATCGGATTCAGGACATGGAGCGCATTCCTTTGCCATGGCCCATAGAGGAGAAGAAGATCCCTTGAGCTCCCTTCAGTGGAAGTACGCGGCAGTGGTTGTTGTGGCCGCCGTGCTCATGGGCGTCGGGCTCAGTTATGGGCCGTCATTCGTTGCCCCCTCCCACACACAGGGTGACACGGTAGCCCAGGATGGCCCGACGACCGAGCCTATTGCTAAGGTGACCGTCATGGAGCTCAAACGCCGTGGTATCGAAGAGACCTTGACGGTGTACGGGTCCACATTACCCGCTCCCGATGAGTCACAGACCTTCAGCGTCCCCTATGAATGCCGGGTCCAGAGAGTCTTGGTCACGGCCGGGCGCGTGGTGGAACTCGGCACGCCCCTCATTGAAGTCGAACCCAGTCACGAGACGAAACTGCTCTTGGATGGCGCCCGGGAAGAACAGCAGACGGCGAAAGACCAATTCACGTTAATGCAGCAACGCCTGGAGATGAATCTGGCCACCAGACAAGATCTCCTGCAGGCGGAGCAGCACCTGCATGCGGCAACGCTCCGGGCAGACAGTCTGGAGAAGCGGGGGGCGGGGCGCGGGCAAACCCTTCGGGCGGCGATCGGG
>JBDTWG010000238.1:0-5907 GCA_040006855.1 Nitrospira sp. | reverse complement strand
CTCGGCGGGTTCACCGGACAGGAGGTCGATGCGCACGACTGGAACAATCTCCTCACCATGCTTGGTTGGTTACAGTATGACCATAGTCTGGCGAAGCTGTCGTACGGCATCGGGACGGTGTTGATGCTGCTTGCGCTGGCGTGGGGCGCTCTCCTTCTGCATCGACAATATCGGCGGCTGGACTGGTAGTCTCTCTCGTTCCACCGGGCCCATCCTTGAAAAGACCCGACACATCGGGCACACTGCTGGGCGATGAGCACCCTGTTGAACCTCCTTCGATTCGTTGCCGGCTCAGTCTTTCTCTGTTCCGTCATCATCCTGAGGCAGGCCCATGCTGATGAAGGCGCCTCGCGTTTCGTGCAGCTGTTGAATGGTGAGGCGGTGAAAGATGCCGTGAGCGGCTTGGTCTGGGAGCGGGAGCCGGATTACATCTTCGATGTGTGGGCTCGTTCGATCAGCCGGTGCGCCACGAAAACCGTCGGCGGCCGGCAAGGTTGGCGCGCCCCGAGCATCGAGGAAATCAAAACGTTAGTCGATCTCGATCAACAGGACCCCTCGCTGCCGGTTGGTCATCCGTTCCGCAATATCAAGTCCGGCATCTATTGGACTGCCACGGCCCATCCCACCGACGATATGGTGGCCTGGCAGCTGAGCTTCTTTTCCGGTCAGGCTGTGACCGATCAGAAATCAGGCACGCGCCGTCTCTGGTGCGTGCTTGGGGATCCGCGCAAGTAGCCATTCATAATCCCCGATTGTAGCCATCTCCGACAACGCATAGCGTGGTCCTACTTAATTGCCTGACGCTGTGACGCGCGTGTTAGGTTCCGAGCTGCGAGCTCATTGCTATCAAGTTGCGCAAAACGAAAGAAGATGTTAAATGAAAAGGTCAGACGACCGGTTTCCATCGTACTTTGACAAATGCAAGAGCTGACGTGTCTCTTGAGTCATCGGTGAGCATTGCGATGCTGCGCGTGAGAATAGGGTAGCGTCGTGATGACCACCCTTCTGACCGTTCTGGTAGCCTGTTATCTCCTCGGGGGGCTGTTGCCCCTCTGCGTACCGGGGCGTCCCCGCTTGCAAAACCTTCTGGCCCACGGCTGCGCGACCGGCGCGGGACTCGTGGGAATCGTCCTGGGTCTTGCAGGTCTCGTCGCCGCCGAGCCTTTGACCGTTTCATTCGCGTCCAACATTCCGCACCTCACCTTTGCGTTTCGCCTTGATCCCCTGGCGGCCTTCTTCGTCCTGACCATCTCGCTGGTCGGCCTGGCGGCGTCGATTTATGCGCTGGGCTACGTAGGCGAGTTCTCCGATCGAATCTCCGTCACGTTGCTGGGCTCCCTCCTGAACGGGTTTCTGCTCTCCATGACCCTCGTGGTTCTGGCCGACAACGGCTTCTTCTTCCTGATCCTGTGGGAAGTTATGTCCCTCCTCTCCTATGTGCTGGTGGTGACCGAGCACGAGAAACCTGGTGTGCGCGAGGCAGGGTTGTTCTATCTGATCATGACGCATGTCGGGACTGCGTTCATCATCCTCACGTTCTTGATCTTTTTTCAAGACACCGGCTCGTTTGCCTTCGCAGCGTTTCGCCATCCAGACCAACAACTCCCCGAAGGCTTGCGGTCGATCGCCTTCTTCACGGCATTGATCGGATTCGGCGCGAAGGCCGGCATTGTCCCGCTGCACGTGTGGCTGCCTTATGCGCATCCGGCTGCGCCGTCTCACGTGTCGGCATTGATGTCAGGGGTCATGATCAAGACGGCCATCTATGGGTTGATCCGGGTGTACTTCGATTTCATGGGTGGAGAATTTCCCTGGTGGTGGGGCTTCACGGTGCTCGTGATCGGGACGGTGTCCGCGCTCTTGGGTGTCATGTATGCGCTGATGGAACACGACTTGAAGAGCCTGCTTGCCTATCACAGTGTGGAAAACATCGGCATCATCCTCCTGGGTATTGGCGCGGGGATGATTTTCCATACCTATGGTTTGCACGAACTGGCGGCGCTCGGCTTGCTGGCCGGTCTCTACCACACCATCAATCACGCGGCGTTTAAGGCGCTGCTCTTCCTGGGCGCCGGGGCGTTGCAGTTCGCCACGCATACGAGAAACATTGAGGAGTATGGCGGCTTGCTCCGGCGCATGCCCTGGACGGGGGCCTTTTTTCTGATCGGCGCGGTGTCCATCGCCGCGCTGCCGCCCACCAACGGATTCGTGAGCGAGTGGCTGGTCTTTCAAAGTCTGTTTCTCAGCTTTCAGCTGCCAACTCTGTTTCTCAAGCTGATGTTGCCGATTGCTGCCGCGATGCTGGCCCTGACCGGCGCACTGGCGCTGGCCTGTTTCGCGAAGGCCTTCGGCATGTCGTTTCTGGCTCAGCCGCGTAGCACGCATGCCCGCCACGCGACGGAAGTGCCGTTGTCGATGCGGATTGGAATGGGCCTCTTGGCCGGGGTCTGTATCGTCCTTGGGCTGGCGCCTATGCTGGTCGTTCCGTTGTTGGACCGGATCACGGCTCCACTGACGGGCGTGGCGATCAGCTCGCAAGTGTTGGCTCTCGACGGCTGGGTCGTGGCGCCGGTGACGGTGGAATTTTCCAGCATCTCGACGCCGGTGCTGGCCATGCTCCTGGTTGGGGCGGGGGCCTTGGGGCTGCTGATTGCCAGACTGTGCGGAACGGGCCTGCGCGCGCGCTACTACAAGACGTGGGGTTGCGGGCTGAATCTCACGCCTCGAATGGAGTACACCGCGACCGGCTTCGCGCAACCGATTAAGCAGGTATTCGAGACCATCTATCAGCCGACGGTCAAGCTGGAGACGGAGTTTCTGGAGCAATCGAAGTATTTCATCAAGCACCAGCGGTTCGAGTTCCACATCGAGCCGCTCTTCGAGAAATATCTGTATAGGCCGGTCGTGACATTTCTGCTGGCGACGGCCGACCGGCTGCGCATCATTCAGGCCGGCAGTCTCCATCTGTATCTCACATATATTTTTGTGACGCTGGTGCTGTTGTTGTTATGGGCCGGGTAGAGACAAGCGACGAATCGTGTACGGGCTGTGCCGAGTTGTTCGATCGCTGAATCACGAGGAACATGCAGTCGATCATGCAAGTATTGTTGGTCGCCGTTCAGCTCGGTCTGTTGCTGGCCCTCTCTCCGTTCGTCGTCGGCCTGATTCGAAAGGTCAAAGCACGTCTGCAATGCCGCCGCGGGGCAAGCCTCTTTCAGCCCTATGCCGACCTGGCCAAATTATTCCGGAAACAGCCGGTGATCTCTTCGACGACCTCCTGGATCTTTACGGCGGCTCCCTACGTTGTCTTCGCCTCGACGGTGGCGGCCGGGTTGCTGATGCCGGTATTTGTCTCTCGCACGCCGCTCAATTTTGCCGGGAACATCATCGCCCTCGTCTATCTCCTGGCGTTGGGAACCTTTTTCCTGATCCTGGCTGGGCTCGACGCAGGATCGGCGTTCGGTGGTATGGGAAGCAGCCGCGAAGCGATCATCGCGACGCTGGCTGAACCGGCCATGATGTTGTCCATCCTCGCCATTGCGCTGACGGCCGGCTCCACGAACTTGAGCACCATCGTTCACCAGTCCGCGTTAATGGAAGGGATCGTTGTGGCTCCGCCGGCGCATTTAATGGCCTTCGCCGCGTTATTCATCGTGACGCTTGCGGAGACCGGCCGTGTGCCGGTGGATAATCCTGCGACGCACCTTGAGCTGACGATGATCCACGAAGCCATGCTGCTCGAGTACTCAGGCCGATACCTGGCGTTAATGGAATGGGCTGCAGGGATTAAGTTGCTGGTGTTTCTGACGTTGCTCGTGAACGTGTTCGCGCCTTGGGGGATTGCCACGAGCCTGACTCCGGCAGCCATTGCAATTGGCCTCCTGGTGTACCTGGCGAAGGTGGCAGGGCTCGCCGTCATCATCGGCGTGATCGAATCGATGTTCGCCAAGTTGCGGTTGTTTCGAGTGCCGGAATTGTTGGGCGCGGCCTTCATCCTGTCGCTGCTCGCGCTGGTGTTCTTCTATACGTTGAAGGGGTAATGCGGTGCCGGTTTCGACGCATCTCGGTTCGCAACTTGTGGACCTCTGCTCGGTCCTGCTGTTGCTCTGTTGTTTTGCCATCGTGGCACAGCGCCGGCTTTCTGCCTGTGTGGACCTGTTTGCTCTTCAGTCCGCCTTTCTTGCGGCGACGGCTGCGCTCGTGGCATTTCTCACCGGACATCGGCACATCTACTTCGCGGCGGCCCTGACCGTTGTGATCAAAGTGATCGTGCTGCCCCGCATTCTGCGGAAGGTCATCGAGCGGCTCAATGTCTCTCGTGAGCTGGGGATGAATGTCAACATCCCGGCTGGCCTGTTGATCTGCGGGGCGTTGGTGATCATCGCCTTTTTCATCACGCAGCCTATTATTCCGCTCGGATATCTCCTCACGCGGGATTCTCTGGCTATCGCCCTCGCGATCATCTTGATCGGATTTTTCACCATGATCGCTCGTCAAAAAGCGATCACGCAAATGGTCGGGTTCCTGGTCATGGAGAACGGCGTGTTTTTGGGGGCCACCGCGGCAGCGTACGGCATGCCGTTGATCGTCGAATTAGGCGTGTTTTTCGATGTGCTGGTGGCGGGGTTGATCGTCGGGATTTACACGCATCGGCTTCAGGATGCGTTTGATAGCGTGGATACCAGCACGCTGACGGTGCTGAAGGAATGAGACCTGTTATGACGAACATGCCGCGAGTAGGTGACGCATGTGGGCGGTGATCGTCTTGCTGACAGGGCCGGTGATCGCAGGTCTGCTCAGCCTGGTGATCCACCGCGCGCGCGTACTGCACGTCGTGAATTTTTTGACCATGTTGGCGCTGGCCGTTGCGGAGACGGCCTTGACCAGGCAGGTATTGGCAGAAGGATCGGTCACGACATTGGGAGCGTTCGTCTATGTGGATGCGCTGTCGGATTTCATCCTGGTCATTATCACGGCCATCGGATTGTCCTGCTCGCTCTATATGTGGTCGTACATGGATGACCAGGTCGCTCGAGGGGTCATCGCGCCGAAGCGCTTAGGCCTGTTCTATTTTCTCTTCCATATGTTCCTCTTCGCGATGGTGGCGGCGACGCTGGCGAATAGTTTAGGGGTGCAGTGGGTGGCGTTGGAGGGGACGACGCTGGCGACGACGTTTTTGATCGCCTTCTTTAGAAAGCGAGAATCGCTCGAAGCAGGCTGGAAATACTTGATCCTCTGTTCGGTAGGCATTGCCCTCGCCCTGTTCGGGGTCGTGCTCACCTATTACTCGTCCGTACGAGTTCTCGGCGATGCGAGTTCGGCCCTGAATATGACGGAGCTGATCGGCGTGGCGAATCAATTGGATCCCAACGTCCTCAAGCTGGCATTTATTTTCATCCTGGTTGGATATGGCACGAAAGTAGGACTGGTTCCCATGCACACCTGGTTGCCCGATGCCTACAGCGAGGCGCCGGCGCCGATTGCGGCGATGTTGGCCGGGGTGCTGGAGACGGTCGCGGTCTACACGGTGCTGCGCAGCAAGTCCCTGGTGGACCAGGCACTCCCTCCTGAATTCAGTGGCAACTTGCTCCTCACCTTCGGACTGCTCTCGTTCATCGTGGCGTCCCTGTTCATCCTCATTCAGCACAACTACAAGCGGCTCTTTGCCTATTCAAGTATCGAACATATGGGGTTGGCCATGATCGGCTTCGGTGTCGGCGGGCTTGTCGGCACGTTCGGCGGCCTTTTTCACCTCCTCAATCATGCCTTAGCCAAGGCGCTGGCCTTTTTTGTGGCCGGCAATATTCACCGGCGATTCGAGACGCTGGAGATCGACGGAGTGCGAGGGCTGGCCCGTGCGCAGCCGATAACCGCTGTGGCGATTCTCGTGGCCGGCTGCGCGCTGGT
>JBDTWG010000237.1:0-5941 GCA_040006855.1 Nitrospira sp. | reverse complement strand
GCCTGGCTCGCAACACGGTAACAGGCCGATGGAAAACCCAATCGATGCTGAAAATGGGGGTGGAGTCTCCCCTATGAGACTCGCACCAGAATAATCTCAGGATGCTCAAAAAGGCCCTTCAGCAAGGCCGCAGCAAAGGAAGAGGCGTGGCGTACGCCTCGGTCCATCAGCTTCTGAGGTTCACGACGCGCTGAATAACGCGCGTCAGGTTTGTGAGCGCCGCCGAGATAGTGAGGCGGCCGTGTCTTGCGAGAGCGACGCTGGCGGACTTTTCTAGCATAATGTTAAGCGGACGAATCGATGAGGGTGGAAGAAGGGGGTGGGGCATGGTTCGTAGACGAACGGTAATGATCGGCTGTGCGTTGTTGTTCGTGGTGGGACTGGCATCGTTCCCGCGTTTGCTTTTGGGGAGCGAACAACCTCGGGCCAAAGAGTTGATTCAGAGCAACTGCGTGCAATGCCATCGATTGGAAGGCAATCCGGATTCGCGCTTTAATTTGAAAGCGCCTGACTTGATGTGGGCCGGGAGCAAGTATCAGCGGCCCTGGCTGATCCGGTGGCTGACGGGGAAAGAGCCGCCGCTCTACCCTAAAGGCTATCGCTGGGACTTGTCCGAAGGCCCGACGAGGCACCCTGTCGTAATGGATGCAGAAGCCGAAGCCATTGCCGACTATTTCGAGCAGCACAATAAAGATCCCCGTGTGAAAGTGGGTGCGTTTGACGTGTCCAAGGTCAGCAAGTTCGACGCGACCTTCGGAGGCATGGCTTATAAGGCCCACGCCTGTCTTGGTTGCCACCTGATTGAGGAGAACGGCAAGACCATCGGCGGACCGCAGAGTGCCTCGCTGGTAGCCGCCGGCCAGCGGTACGACAAAGATTGGCTTTTCCGGTTCGGGCAGAATCCACAGGACTTTAACCCGCACAGCGGTGAGTTCCTCGCCGATGCCACGGAACCGCAGCTGCGGGCGGTGATCGGCTTCCTCATGGTGCAGGGGGTGAAGGATTTCAAGTATTACGAGCCCTGGACCGCTCAGGAGTTCGGAATAGCGAGTGTCGATCGCGGGAAGGTGATTTATAAACAATATTGCTCGCAATGCCACGGGGCGACGGGGAAAGGCGATGGACCGGCCGCGTCCGGACTCGATCCTAAACCGGCGATTCATGCGAATATTCCTTTCGATAAAGTGCCGATCGATTACCTCTACAATGTGATCAATCATGGCGGCGCGGCCATGGGGAAATCCCCGAACATGCCCTACTGGAACCTGACCATCGGGCAGCAGGGTGTAGCGGACGTGATGGCCTATTTGAAAGCCACCTTCAAGGGTGGACCAGAGGTCGCGCAGGCGGCAGCGGGGTCTGGCGGCGGGCCGACGGGCGTGTGCCCGCAGCCGAGAAAAACGGCGAAAGCGCCGCAAGACTTCCTGACGAAGACGAATCCGTTACCCAGTTCGGATGCGACGATCCAGGCAGGCAAGACACTCTTCCTACAGACCGCTCAGCCGGTGGCTTGCGCAATGTGTCATGGAGACAAGGGCAATGGGCAGGGGTTCATGGGCGCGGCGCTGATACCGCCGCCCAGGAACTTCACCTGCGGTTCGATGATGAAGGACCTCCCGGATGGACAACTGTTCTGGATTATCAAGAACGGCTCCCCAGGGACCGGCATGATGTCGTTCGCCGGGTTGCCGGATGAGCAGGTCTGGCAGTTGATTGCATATGTGAGAAGCTTGGCGAAATAAACATGTAACTCGTGACACGGATCTCGTGAGCGCGTGGTGCACTTGCAAGATAGGCTTCACGAACGACGATTCGCGGAGGATGTGATGGCGACGTTTATCATTTCCGGCAGTCGAGGGACGGACGATCCGACAATGGCCACCCTCCCCTTCATGGCAGCCAAGACCGCAAAGGAGCAGGGGCACGACGTGGTCTTGTGGTTGTGGAATGAGGCTGTGACGCTGGGACGAAAGGGTACAGCCGATTATGTGACCGGCGTGAATCTGACCGCGCTGAAAGATTTGCTGGCCGCCGTGCAGGCCGCAAACATTCCGATTTGGGTCTGCGGCGCCTGCGCTGTCGCGAGACAAATCGCCGGGTCAGACCTGACTGCCGGAGCGTCTATTAAAGGGATGCCGGATTACATCAAGGCCGTGGCCGAGCGTGATCGGAGCGTGGCGTTCTGATTATTCGAGAGGGAGTGGGTATTCGTATGGCAGTCGACGAGCGATCGAGTGGAAAAGCAAAAGGCCGGAACGATCGCGCAGGCGCAGAAGCGATCGACAAGGTTGAGCGTTTACCGGGCATCTGAATCCGCGGGCCATGCGCGTGGCTGCCTTGCCAAGTCCGACGGACGATCAGCGGGGACAGTAGTATTTCTAGCTGAGTCCCGTTGATCAGAAAAACCAGGAGCTATGGAACTCCTACAGTCGTTACAAGGAAGAGATGTTCGGCAAGACTCATTCGACCCTCAGCCTGCGGAGCATCGTCTAAGCGAACGACAAGCAGGCCGCGTCTGGAAAGTCTGCCCTACGTGCTGAACCTTCTGTCTTGTCAGGAGAAGGAAGAGGCGCCGATTCGCCTCACGCCAGATCCCAATGTCATCACGCGCTTTCACCGCAAAATGGTGGAGCTCGATTTTTGACAGATCTCCTCCAATCGGAGCCCGGCTGTATCGTTCGGCGGTAGAGGATGATGGCACAGTATGGAAGGACGAAGGCCGGACGGCGACCCCTTGCGGCACCTGTTCTACGCGGGAGCTGTTCTTGCTGTCGTCATTGCGCTGGGAACAGCGGGCTATGTGCTCATCGAAGGGTGGTCGGCGTTCGACGCCCTCTACATGACGGTGACCACCGTCACGACGGTCGGGTACCAAGAGGTCAATCCTCTGTCGTCGGCTGGTCGAGCATTTACCCTCGTCCTGATCCTGACAGGGGTCGGGACGTTGTTCTATGTGCTGGGCAACCTTGCCCGGTTTGCGCTGGAAGGTGAGCTCCAATATGTGTTCGGGAAGTATCGGTCGGGAGGCAAAGTGAAGACCCTCCGTGATCATTACATTGTGTGCGGGTACGGCCGGATGGGAAAGCATGTCTGCAAAGAACTGGGCGCCAAGCCGGTGCCGGTTGTGATTGTGGACAAGAATCCCGATGTCATTGCCGTTGCGCAACGGGATGGATTCGTCGCCGTCGAAGGAGATGCGACACAGGATCACATCCTGGTGCAGGCAGGTATCGAGCGGGCGAAGGGCTTGGTGTCAGTCGTGAATACTGATGCGGAGAATTTGTATATTGTCCTGACGGCACGCGGTCTGAATAAGGAATTATATATTATCGCCCGAGCCGGGGAGGAAGGGTCCGAGCAAAAGCTGATGAGAGCCGGCGCCAACCGCGTGTCATCCCCCTATCTCATTGGTGGGATGCAGGTCGCGCAGGTGCTCATCAGGCCGGCCGTGGTCGACTTTCTGGATCTGGCGACAAAAAGCGAACACTTGGATCTGCAAATCGAGGAGATCACGATCCGGAAAGGGTCGCAGTTCGATGGCAAGACCCCTTGCCAATGCGGACTCGACAAGGATCGAGGGCTTATTGTGGTCGGCGTCAAGCGCCGATCCGGCCATCTGGAGTTCAATCCCGGGCCTCAGGTCGCGTTGGCGGAGGGAGATACCCTGATTGTCCTTGGGCAACCACAGAGCCTCAAGACGCTCGATGCTCTGATTCAGTCGCGCACGGAAGCGCAAGTATCCAGCTGAGATTCGTCGCGACACATCGGCGTGAGGGTTCCCGTCACATATTGGAAGTGCAACTTCTTCGACAGGAGCATGGTTTTCTGATTCGTTGACCAGAGGATGCGTCCCGCTATTCATGCACTGTGTGAGCCTGTAATTCAGTCAAGCAGACGCGGTGTGGAAAGGAATCCTATCATGAAGGCAAAGAAAAGTTTGTTGGCGTTATTGGTCGTTGGTCTTGCCGGACCAGTGGCGGCTGCCGAACAACATATGATGCAGCCTCGGGTCCCCGACGACAAACTGGCCGAAGCGCGGGCGCTCACGAGTCCATTGCCGGACTCGCCTGAGATGATCGAAAAAGGCAAAGCGCTCTATCACGGCAAGGGCACCTGTGTGAACTGTCATGGCTCAGAGGGAGCCGGCGATGGGCCGGTGGCGGCGCAATTACATCCTTCCCCCCGCAACTTTCAGCATCACGGATTTTGGCGCCATCGCACGGAGGGTGAAATTTTTTGGGTGATCAAGAACGGTTCTCCAGGCACCAGCATGATTGGTTTCGTCGGCCAACTCACCGACGAGGAGATCTGGGCCCTTATCCAGTATGAACGCACCTTCGCTGCGGGTCATGGTTCCGGTCACGGAATGGGGCCGCGCGGAGGGATGGGTCATATGGGTTCACGCGAAGGAATGGGGGGCATGGAACAGCGCGGCCCGAAAAGCGGGAGCGGGGGTTGTGAAGGAGAGCACTGCGCTCGGTGAGCGGGCAGGGGAACAATGAAGTGGGACGCCATCTCCTCTTCTGTATAGGTCGTAGCATGAGGGGACGAAGGGTTGGAGATACAGGTAGAACGACTGAGATCCCGACTGAGATCCCGACCGGGATGGTTGATGTCAGGATCCCGCCAGGATTGTAGAGCGGACGCTCCTTCAGGCTCAAGGGGCGCGGCCTTCCCGGCCAACCACCGGTGACTGTTAGCTCGTTCTGGAAGTAGTCCTGCCGAAAGCGGATACGTCACGAGCACAAGAGCTCTATTGGGCCATGGCGTCGGAGTTGGCCTTCAATCCTCGCCAGGCACTTGGAGTGTGAACGATAATGGACCAGGAAATCCTGATAGGAATGTGATCGGTGATGAACGGGTGCTGTCGCTCGAAGAACTGGCCAACGCCTGCCGGACCCAGGCGCAGTGGGTCATCGAATTAGTGACCGTGGGGGTATTGGCTCCGGAGGGAAGCGAAGCCTCGGCTTGGAGATTCCGTGCCGTGGATCTCAGATGTGCCTTCCGGACCTCCCGCCTGCAACGGGATTTCGGGGCCAGCATGGAGGCAGTCGCGGTGATGCTGGATTTGCTCGATGAGATCGAACGGCCGCGCGCTCGTTTGAAGCGGTCAGGCCTGAATGAGGATGAGGGGCGATGAACGAGCTCTGGGGGGGCTCAGTCGTGACGGAGAAGCTTCATATCGTGTGCCCGCATTGCCGGAGCGTCAATCGTGTTCCGACGGTCCGCTTAACCGAGCGGCCCAATTGCGGTGAATGCCATGCGCCATTGTTCAACGGACACCCGATTGGACTGACGGCGGCTGATTTTGACCTCCATGCTTCGCGTGCCGACATCCCATTGGTCGTAGATTTTTGGGCGTCCTGGTGCGGTCCCTGCCAAATGATGGCTCCTGCCTATGAGCAGGCCGCGAAGGTGCTGGAGCCGCATGTTCGTCTGGCCAAAGTGAATACGGAGGAAGAACAGGCCCTGGCGGCCCGGTTTGGGATCGTCAGTATCCCGACGCTGATCGTATTCCGCGGCGGCCGCGAGGTGGCTCGGCAGCCCGGTGCCTTGGGCCAGCAGGATATTGTACGCTGGGTCCGCAGCCATATCTGACAGGATGCTGAAATAGCCCACCGGCGGCGTTCTCGCGCCGCTCCTGAAACCCGTGAAGTGTATGTCGCAAGCTTAAAACTCCCGATCCAATGCTAAAACCTGAGTGAAGCCCCCCTGGTTCACCCGGCTATTCCCTCTCCACTCATTCATCAGTACCCCTGTCTGCGAAACTCTCCTTCCTCACCTTCCGACAGCCTTCCGTATTCATACCCCTCGCACTGTAATGTTCCGTCTCCTCTCCCGTCTATTGGGGTGACAGAGCGGTTTGATTGAGCATGGGGCTCGTCGGACCGTTCACTCAACCGAGGAGGCGCACCATGGAAGACTTGATCCTGAAAATCGA
>JBDTWG010000236.1:0-5943 GCA_040006855.1 Nitrospira sp. | reverse complement strand
TTGCCACGGGATAAAATTTTGGCCACCGTCGTGCGACTGCTTGAAGTCACGTTGATCCGTATCGGCAATGAAGAGTATGCGCGGACAAACGAGTCTTTCGGCTTGACGACGTTGCGGGATCGTCACGTGAAAGTGAAAGGCTCCACACTGCGATTTGAGTTTCGAGGGAAAAGCGGAATCCGTCACAGCGTGGACATTACCGACCGGCGCTTGGCCCGCATCGTCAAACAAAGCCAGGATCTCCCAGGGTATGAACTGTTTCAGTACATCGATGAGGAAGGGGCGCGTCGTTGCATCACCTCCAGCGATGTGAATGGGTACTTGCAGCGCATCGCGGGTCAAGAATTCACGGCGAAGGACTTCCGGACCTGGGCCGGCACGGTGTTGGCTGCACGCGCGCTCAAGGAATATGAAGACCAATGCGAGTCCTTCACCAAGGCGAAACGAAACGTCGCCGCGGCGATCGGAGTTGTGGCCCAGCAGTTGGGCAATACGAAGGCTGTCTGCCGCAAATGTTATGTCCATCCTGAAATTGTTCAGGCCTACCTGGACGGGACTTTGCTGAATAGTCTCAGCCGGACCATGCGCCAAGAATCGCCGCGGTCGTTACAGCACCTCCCCCCAGAAGAAGCGGCCGTGCTTGGTTTTCTGCACGAGCGCATCCTGCCTGCAGCCGAAACCGCCAGAGGAAAATGATTATGAAAGAGTTGGTCACCGCGGTCGCGCCGGAACATTCACCTGACCATCGGGAGCCGGTAGGTTGCCGTCATCCACTCGGGGCTCATGTGATACATGAGGGCGTGCGATTCCACTGCTGGGCCCCGAAGCCTGCGCAAGTGGAGGTGGTCCTTGAACCTCAAGGAACTGTTTATGCCCTGACCAGGGAGGCCGATGGACATTGGGCTGGAGTCGTACCAGAAGCAACGGCCGGCATGACCTACCGATATCGCTTGGACGGAGGGGAACTCTTCCCAGATCCTTGCTCACGCTTTCAACCCGAGGGACCCCATGGGCCGTCATTGATCGTCGATGCTGACGCCTTTGGTTGGAGGGACCACGACTGGCTGGGCCTTACCATGCATGGACAGGTGATCTACGAACTGCATATCGGCACGTTCACCCCTGGAGGGACATTCGATTCGGCCATCACTCGCTTAGACGCGTTGAAGGATCTCGGGATCACCGTCATTGAAGTGATGCCGGTGGCGGAATTTCCGGGTCGATGGAATTGGGGATATGACGGGGTCGGTCTTTATGCGCCGACGCATGTCTATGGTGACCCCGAGGCGTTGAAACGATTTGTCGATGAAGCGCACCTGCGAGGGCTGGGTGTGATTCTGGACGTGGTCTACAACCATCTGGGTCCGGACGGGAATTATCTGCCCGCGTTTAGCGATGACTACTTTACCGATCGATATCCCAACGAGTGGGGGCAGGCGATCAATTTCGACGGATCTGGCTCGCAGGGAGTGCGGGAGTTTTTTATCCAGAATGCCTGTTACTGGATCGAGGAGTTTCATATGGACGGGCTCAGGCTGGACGCGGTGCATGCGTTCCATGATGCCGGTGCCGTTCATGTCGTCGCGGAACTGTCCCAAGCGGCCAGGAAGGCGGCTGGAAAACGGTCCATTATCTTGGTCGCCGAATGTGAGGCGCAGTGGGTCTGCACCATTCAGCCGGTCGCGCAACAGGGGTGGGGATTGGATGGAGTCTGGAGCGAGGATTTCCACCACACGGCGCGCGTGGCGGCCACTGGGCGAAGCGAAGGCTATTTCACCGACTATCGCGGCACGCCGCAGGAACTCATTTCATGCGTCAAACGGGCGTTTCTCTACCAAGGGCAACGATACCAATGGCAAGGGAAACCGCGGGGGACGGTCGTCGCGCAGGAGCCTGCGGAAGGCTTCGTATTTTTTACGCAAAATCATGATCAGATCGCCAATCAGTTACGCGGAGATCGACTGCACCAAAAAACCAGCCAGGGCGTCTCTCGTGCCCTGACGGCGCTGTTGCTGTTGGCCCCGGAAACTCCGATGTTGTTCATGGGGCAGGAGTTTGCGGCTTCCGCTCCATTCTTATTCTTCGCCGATTTTCCGCCTGGCGAACTGGCGGGGCAAATCCATCAGGGGAGGAAGGCGTTCTTGGCCCAATTCCCCAGCTATGGGTCGTCGGACGCACAGGCAGCCATCGCTGATCCCTGCAATCCGGCCGTCTTCCAGCGTTCCAAACTCGATTGGGTGGAAAGAGAACGGCATGGTGAATGTTATAGGTTGCATCAGGATCTGCTCCGGCTCCGGCGCGAAGATTCGGTGATCGCCCAACAGGCGCGGGATCGGGTGGATGGCGCCGTGATCGGACCGGCGGCCTTCGTGCTGCGTTATGCCGGTCAGGAGGGAAACGACCGGCTTCTGCTCATTAATCTTGGCGCAGATTGCAATTATCGTCCGGCCCCTGAGCCGCTGCTGGCTCCCCCGACTGGGCGCGCCTGGTCGTTCGTCTGGTCCAGTGATGCGCCGGAATACGGCGGGCCTGGAGTCATCGCGCCCTTGACCGAGGAAGGATGGGTCATACCGGGCGGCTCGGCTGCTTTCTATGCCGCCCAGGGCCATGAACAGTAATGCGACAGATACTATGGGCGGACAGGAACTGTGATGACCCACTTGCAGGCCGATAACATGATTTTATCGTTGCCCCCTGATCGCCTTCGGGACAGCCATCATCTGCTCTCCAAGGAATGGCTGGTGACGAACGGGCTGGGCGGTTATGCGTCGGAAACATTGCTGTGCGCTCCCACACGGCGATATCACGGGATGTTCGTGCCGGATCTCCCGTCACCATGGGGGCGGACCGTGATGATTCCTCGTTTGGACGAAGCAGCCATTGTCGATGAAAACTCCCTCCTGCTGAGCGGTGTCGAGTTCGAAGACGGACGCTTGGAAAGCGATCTCCCCCAGGTGCTCGGCGACTTTACCCGCGAATGGCAAACACCGGTCTGGCGTTGTGTGTTCAGAGGACGCCGCCTCGAAAAACGGGTCATCATGCCGTACGGCCACAATTCGGTCTATGTGGAATATCGTCTGCTGGAGGGTGATCCGGTCCGGCTTCATCTGCGCCCATTCGTGACATTTCGAATGCTCGATGCGCAGCTGCATGAGGCCAGGCGGCCTCCCTTTCCGCTCACGGTGGTTGATGGGCGTTACGAGATGCATCTCTGTGAAGGCGCCCCCTCGCTCAAAATGTGCCTGCGGCCTCACTGTGGGCAGTTCATTGCCGACTCGCTCGTGAGTGCCGGCGTGTCGTACCGGGTGGATCGTGATCGCGGCTCGGAACATATCGAGGACCTCGCAAGTCCTGGATATTTTCGCGCGGACCTGACCTCCGATCGTCCCATTGCCTTTGTTGCGAGCACAGAATCGTGGGAACTACTTGAATACAATTCGGAGGCTATCTTTGAAGCGGAGGCACAGCGGCTACAGAAACTGCTGTCTCCACGACAAGATCAGGGCAAGGACGACTTGGAAGGGCTATTGGCCCTCGCGGCGGATCAATTCATTGTCTTCCCTGGTTCGCGCTTGGAGGAGCAGGCGCTTGCGCGGGCTTCCGGTGATGAAGCGCGTACGGTCATTGCCGGCTACCATTGGTTCACCGACTGGGGCCGCGATACGATGATCAGTCTGGAAGGCCTCACGCTTTGTACCGGCCGCTACCGCGAGGCGCGCTCGATCCTGCGCACATTCGCCAACTATATCAAGGATGGGTTGCTGCCTAATCTTTTCCCGGAGGGGCAGCGCAAGGCGCTCTACCATACGGTGGATGCGACGCTCTGGTATTTTCATGCGCTGGATCGGTATCACCGGATCACCGGCGACAGCGAGATGGTGATCGCCCTCATGCCCACCCTGAAATCCGTCATCGAGCACCATGTGAAGGGCACCCATTTCGGCATCGGCGTCGATTCGCACGATGGCCTATTGCACGCGGGAGCCGAGGGCTATCAGCTCACCTGGATGGACGCGAAGGTGGACGGATGGGTCGTCACGCCTCGGCGCGGCAAGCCGGTAGAAATTCAAGCGCTGTGGTATAACGCGCTCCGTTGCATGGTCCAGTGGGGAGAAATGGCCGGGGAGCAAACCCATCACTGGGAAGATATGGCGGGACAGGCCAGGCAATCGTTCAATCATCGATTTTGGCGACAGGACGACGACTACTTGTTCGATGTCATCGAGGGCGAGCAGGGGGATGACAGCAGTTTTCGTCCCAATCAGATTTTCGCGATTGCCCTACAGTATCCGATTTTGGAGGAGCAGCGATGGCGCGCAGTCGTCGATGGCGTGGCGGACAAGCTCCTCACCCCGGTTGGCCTGCGTAGCCTCTCGAGAGACCATCGCGACTACAAGCCGATGTACTTCGGGGACCTTCGAGCGAGGGATGCCGCGTACCATCAAGGAACCGTCTGGGCCTGGTTGATCGGACCCTTTATCGATGCCTGGCTCAAAGTGTACAAGGACGCATCAAAGGCACAAGGCATGTTGGAAGGATTCCGCTCCCATTTGCTGGAGGACGGAATCGGCACAATCAGCGAAATTTTTGATGCAGAACCTCCCTACCATCCCCGCGGGTGCATTGCTCAAGCCTGGAGCGTGGCGGAGGTGTTGCGGGTATGCAGAAAAACGCGACAGGCCAGAGAAAACCCGTGAGCAGATGGATTCTGCTCTGAACCGGGTTGGATGCACCGGACGAGCCAGGACATGCCTCATGTGCGGATTGGCACTTCAGGATGGCACTACCAACATTGGCGCGGTCCCTACTATCCACCGAGCGTCCCCCCGCGGGCCATGCTGAACTACTATGCGCGAGAGTTCGATACCGTAGAGGTCAATAACAGCTTTTACCGCCTGCCTTCGACCACCACCTTCGACACATGGAACAACTCCACTCCGGCCGGATTTTGCTTTGCCGTCAAGGCTAGCCGCTTCCTGACTCATCGCAAAAAATTGTTGGATCCCGGACCGGCTCTCGAGCGCCTCATGGAGGCGACCGCCGGATTAGAGGCCAAGCTTGGGCCGATCTTGTTTCAGTTACCGCCCAATTGGCACTGCAATCCGGATCGGCTCAAGGACTTTCTCCGCGCGCTTCCGACAGGGCGACGGTATAGCATTGAATTCCGAGACCAGAGTTGGCATACCCTCAGAGTCTTCGATCTGTTGCGGAAGCACAATGTGGCATTCTGCATCTACGAACTGGGCGGTGTCCGCTCAGTTCGGGAGGTGACCGCTGATTTTGTCTATGTTCGGCTCCACGGGCCAGGAAGTAAATATCAGGGTGACTACTCCACAAAGACGCTGAAATCCTGGGCCGCCCATATAGAACGATGGATAGAGTCAGACCGTGACGTGTACGTATATTTCGACAATGACCAAGCGGGGTACGCGGTCAAGAACGCCCAAGAACTAAAGAGGATCATCGGTCGCGAGCAAAAAGTCTGACCGCCTATTATCCTAGTATTTCTATTAGGGCGTCGAAGTTTTCTCCGAAAGCTTAGGCCTCCCTGGCAGTAATGGCGAGGGCCCATCATAGGTTGTTCGTTCATCTTCCAGCCTGAATTGCCCGTAAATGAGATATCCGTTATAAGCGCGCGCCGTTTCTCTTGCCCACCCCATCGTCAGCATCATGAGCATCGCGCAAAAAGAGAGTGTGATGAGGAATCTGGGACTCCACCTGTCAGCGGAGCCATTGGTTGTGTTCCGCCACCAAGGGACGCGTTCCGCAAAGGACCGAAGGAAATAGGTCCAATTCAAGAGGCCGAAGAAGACGAGGAAGGCGATTGCAAAATATTTGTTCGGCTGCATCTTGCCCAGGGGATTGATGATGCGGTCGGTCACCATAGGGAGTCCGGGAATGTGCTGAAGCTGGTAAGGCAGGGAAAAGACGAGCCCCGCGGCT
>JBDTWG010000235.1:0-5950 GCA_040006855.1 Nitrospira sp. | reverse complement strand
CACTCGAAGGGTCGCCGCTTGATCACCTTATCCACAACTCTTGACGATATCTCCCATCTCCATGAGCCAATGCTCTTCTCGATACAGATTTGACATGCCGACAGAGTATCGACAAGCACAGCGTCGAATATGAAAGACGGGATCACCCCCGTGCAATCTTATGATTTAAGGTGAGCCAGCTGGAATGATGTCGTTCTGCGCAATCTCGTAGACCAGGGTCACGGTGGCCTCTACCTTCATCTCCCCGCCAAAGATCGGGGGCTCGCCGCCGCCGGTATCCATCGCCATCATCGAGCGTGAGGTATGGGACATGGGCCGCACCATGTGGCCGCCTTCATTCACGTTGATCAACCGCAACAGTTTGAGCTTCAACGAATCGCTCAGCGTCACGGCTTTCTCGCGGGCCGTGATCACGGCCTGCTTCATCGCGCCGAGTTTCGCCTGTTGCTCGTCCTTGAGCGCCCACTGCACACCCTGGAAGTGATTCGCTCCGGCCGCCATGGTCTGCTCGATCACGGCGCCGATCTTCTCAGGATTGAAGACCTCCACCGTCACCTGATTGCTCACCATATAGCCGATGATCTCGGGCGTCACCGGAGGCGCATCACCGTTGCGTTTGGGCGGCGGTTTAAATTGGGGCGACACGCTGAATGACGACGTTTGAATGCGCGCCTTGTCGACATGCAGTTCGCTCAAGCGATCGATCACCTTCTGCATGACGTTGCTATTGTGGCGCTGGGCGTCGGCGAGCGATTTGGCGACCGTCTGCATCCCGAACGTCACGTAAGCCATGTCCGGCGCGATCGCCAGATTCCCCGTGCCGGTCACCGTCAGGATCGGCACGGCCGGCTTCGACTCGTCGTGGGCTAGCGCGAAGCCCGGAAGCGCAAGCAGCAAGAGCCACAGGGTGAGCATTGCCTGGCGCTTTTCACTCATCGACATCACAGGTGTCATGTCATCCTCGCAGTGACTCTATTTAAAATACCCTGAGGTTTGGGACAGATCAACCGTTTGACGAGCCGGAAACTCAGCGTCTCCCAACGTACCCGTCAGCATTAGTTTCCGGCCTTCGCCTCCGATAACTTGCGGACGAGCGAGCTCATCTCATCCAGTTTTCGCGCACCCACTGCAAGGTCATTTTCCAGTCGCTCGATCATATCCAAGCAGGTCTTCACCGTATCGACAAGTTGGGCTTGCGTCATGGCGGGCAGTTTCTGTTCAATGTCATGCCTGTTCATGCGTCGTTATCCTCCATTCCGTGGCCGTCCACCAATGTGCCTCATCCAAGGGAACGTTTTCAACAGTGGCAGGCGCAGTCATGGAAAGGCAGTGCCGGCGGAATGGACGGTGCCACAGGCCTCGCCCCACAAGAGGCGGGCGGGCTGCATGACAGCCTCGGTGTGAAGAAATTTTGGAATCAATAGAAGAAAGGGGGAGGAAGATCGAGGACAGCGAAAGGATGGTAAGGCGGAGAGCGCCAGGAAAGCTCGGGCAGTCTCACGCTGTCCACGGGCTCTCCAGAACGCTCTTCATCCCCCGAGCACTACCGCAACGCTAGGCCACCTTGATCTCGATGGCTTTCGCGGTCGCTTTCTGGGATTTCGGGAGATGCACCTGCAGCATCCCGTCTTTATAGTCCGCCGTCACCTTGCTGCCATCCGCATCCTCGGGAAGCGAAAAGCTGCGCATGAAGCTCCCGTAGGCCCGTTCGACCCGATGATGTTTCAGGCCCTTGTCTTCCTTCTCGAACTTTCGTTCGCCGGAAATCGTCAGGACTTCGTTCTCCACTCTGAGTCGGACGTCCTCTTTCTTCATGTCCGGCACTTCGGCCTTGATGAGGTATTCCTGGTCCGTCTCCATAATATCCACCAGTGGCGTCCACTCGGCCACCGTCAGGGATTCCTTGCCCCCACCATTGCCCGTCGATTCCCGAAGTCCAAAGAGCGTCGCCAACCGACTTTCTAATTCATCACGTTCTTTCGAGGGATTCCAGCGTGTTTTGAAAGGGTCCCAGCGTAAAAGTGTGTTCATGGTATGACTCCTTCAACAGGATACGGAGATTCATTTCACCGGGTGCCGTTACTTGTGACTGACTGTTGCCAGCAGTTGCTGTTCCGCCTTCAGCCAATCCTCCAGAGCTCCGCCGTCTTGCCGATCTCGCTTCACATACAGGTCGTAGGCACGTTCCGCAATGCGGCTGGGTTCAGGCGCCGCCCCTTTGACCGCTTGCGCAGCCTGACCGCTCTTCTCAGCAGCAGGAAGACCAGAGGACTTCGCCGCAGCTCCTGGTTGGTTGATTCGAGTGACGTTCGTGTCCATCATGTGTGCATCTCCTCCTTGAAAACTGTGCGCTGTCGTCCGCCGAATCGAGCTGGTCGATTTTCGGCGGACGGAGAGCATCCGCATCGTGCGGGTAAAACTTAGGCCTTTTCCTTCACCGTGAGATCATTCTTCACAGACTTCACGCCGGGGACCTGCCAAGCGGACCAAGAGGCCTCGGCACTGGTCATGAGGTCCTGCACTTCACCGGTCAGGGAGACGATTCCCGCATTCGTCTGCGCGTGAATGCCGGCTTTCTTCAGATGCGCGTCCTTCGCCATGTGCTCGTTGACACGGGCGGTGATCGCCTCATCCTTGTCATCGGTTGCCTCACGCTTGGATGGGGCCACCACCTGCAAGTCATTCTTCACCGTCTTGGCGCCGTCAATCCCTTTGGCGATTCCTTCTGCCGCCTGTTTCGCCGCATCGGAATCGACCTTGCCGCGGATCATGACCGCACCTTGAGTGGTCTCGACATTGATGTCGCTCCCCTTCACTCGGGAATCGGCGAACAGGGCGATCTTGGTCTTCGCCGTGATCCATGAATCAGTCATGGGAGTCTTCTCGTCGGCCTTGCCGAGGGCATACGCCGATCCGGTGATGAGGACCCCACCGACTACCAAAGCTGTGCAGAGTGTCAGGACATAGCGTGTGTTCATCGTATTCTCCTTGTAAACCGTCAAACTGTCGTCAATCGACTGGGCACCGCCCAACGGGCGATCGCCTTCATCAGGTCACTCGAGGCGCGGAACGATTCGAAAACACATGCACCGCGACCAGGACCATCCCGACCAAGAACAGGATCCATGAAATCTGGACCGCAACCGCGGACACTCCCATGAGATTCAGGGCGCCGGCAATCAGACCGACCACCAGGAACATCAGTGCGTAATAGAGCATGGCTCACTCCTCTCTATGGAATGCGGGCGTGGGGCGAACAGTCCTCTGGAGTCTGGGCGGAGTCCGAGCCCCCTCCATCGGGAGGGCCATGGCACCAACCAAACCGTGAATCAGAGAGACTCTGGCGCAAGAGCGGCGGAGACTGGGGAATCGGTCACGCGAGGAAGGAAACGAAAACGCGTGGGAATGGGACAGTCAGCGGAGCGTCACACGTCACAGCATCACGCTACGCGCTATCCGGAACGGCGTCAAGCGTTATAATGGCGCGCCATCTCAGTCGTCGACGCAACGACTTGCCCAGAGCTGCTGAGAAGCCCGCTACGTATTTCATCGCGTCACCGGCTGCGGCATGAAAAGCACGCGCACATGCCGCGCGCGGCGCTCACTCCTGTGGTCGCGGAAGAGACCGATAGGGGCACCGCGCAGATCACCGCCGGCCGCTGTCGTGCAGAACAAACCAGGCATAGGGCATGAGGTAATAACACAGCATAAACAAGGTGAGGCCCAATACCGCGCCGACCATGCCTCGCACAAGGTACCCCGCGAGAGGAAGTAGGAACAGCATCAGATGCATCACGTGCGCGATGGGTGGGTGTTGGTCATAAAATGCTTGGCGGGTGTCACGCGAGAGCGCCTCGGTGAAGGAAGGATTGGAAGGCATCATCACCGCACCTCCTCGTCCATACGAACAGGAAGAAGGGATATGTCGACAGCGGGGACCTGAGGGATCGACCAGTGGCAGAGCGGCCACCTGCCCCATCACGCTACGCGCAATGGGGCATGGCGTCAAGAGCAGGAGGGCTACCGTTTTAATTGCTTCAGAAAGTCGCCGAGCACCGCGCGAAACTTCTCCGGGTCTTCCGCCATCATGAAATGTCCGGTATCGAATTCCACAAGCTGCGAGCCAGGGATCTGCGCTTGAATACCCTTCGCGATCGTCGGCGTGGCCACCCCGTCCTTTGCCCCGACCATGATCAAGGTGGGCGCAGTGATGCGGCTGAGCTGCCCATGCACGTTGAAGTGCGACATCGACGTCAGCGCCTCTCTGATGACGGTGGCATTCCAGGTGCGGATTCGGTCAAGGAGCGGCTGATAGGTCTTGGACGGCGTGTCTTCGGGAAAGCTTTCCACGATCATGTTTTTTGACACGTCTTTGTAATCGCGTGGCGCGCCGATCGCGGGAATGTCCTCGTCGAGAATCATCGCCCCATCCGTCGTCGAAACCAGCACCAGGGCCCGCACGCGCTCCGGGTGGTCGAGCGCGAGACGTTGCAGAATCATCCCCCCCATAGATACGCCCACCCATACCGCCTTCTGAATGTGCAGCACATCGGCCAGCTTGATCAAGTCGTGTGAAAAGTGGTCGATCGTGAAACCGGTCGCCGGCTTCTCCGAATCGCCATAACCGCGGAGGTCGACCGCAATCCCGCGAAACTCAGGCGAATAGGCGGCGACATATTTGGGAAAGATGTTGCTGGTGGTGACAACGCCATGCACAAAAATAATGGGATCGCCGGTGCCTGCCTCCAAGATACTCACTCGCAGATCATTAAGGTCGACCATATGGCGCGTGAACGTCTCACCGGGGGTAATCACATCGGCTAACTTCTCCGGCCTGGCGGGGCTTTCTCGAACGGGAGGAGGAGAAGAAGCCGCACAGCCGAATAGCGACATGAGGCCCAGAGCGAGAACCATTCCGACTGCCAGCATATGTCTCCCCTTTCCACACAACTGATGGTGATCATGGCAGGGTAACCTCTGTGCCACGGATATTCAATGTGCGACGGTCACGCAACGACCTTCATATCGGTCGCCGCAAGCAATCATGGAGCGGCCCTGGATGAGCAGGTCCCGGAATATTAGGTTTTCTTTCCCTATAGCTGGTAGGATACTCATATGCGTCTTATGGTGTTTCGAACTCGAGCGAAAGGAAACCTGTCTTGAATATAACTAAATTCATTGCCGCATTCATCGTCTTGTCGTTGGTCGGCATGCCGACCATCTCCTTCGCGAAGGCGCGAGGCGGATCGGGGGGAGGATTCTCCAGCGGGTCACGCAGCGGAGGCTCTTCAGGAAGCATGGGCAGCCGTGGATCACGTACCCATCAGGACAACGGGGCCAAGCCGATCGAACAGTCCACCACCGCCAAGCCGGCCACGGCGCCACCGCCCTCCGCGTCCAACAGCCCGGCGGCCCAGCAAGCGCCTGCCGCGCAGCCCTCATGGCTGCAACGCAATCCCTTGTTGGCCGGAATCGCAGGCGGCATCGCCGGCTCATGGATCGGCCATATGATCTTCGGGGCGACCGACAGCAGCGCCCGAACCACCGAGAACGGTGAGGCGGGAGTCAGCGGTGAACAGGCTGCGGGCGCGTCCGGTCCGAACTGGATGCTCATCCTGCTCATGATCATGGGAGCCGGGGGACTCTATTATTATTTCAAGAACCGGCGTACACCCGCCCCCGATTTTTCCGGCATCAGCCGCAGTACCGCCGTCAGCGGATCGCTCCTGGCGGATTCACCTGCCATTCCGACCTTGAGAACCGCGACCATCGACAGCGAGATCACCAAGGCTGACAAGACCGCCTTTCAGCAATCGCTGATCGAGATTCAAACGGCGTGGAGCAAGCAGGATCTGTCAGGATTGCGAAAACTCGTGACGCCGGAAATGCTGGAATACTTCAGCACCGGCTTGGCCGAACAGGCCAGTCAGGAAATCGCCAATCACGTCGA
>JBDTWG010000234.1:0-5978 GCA_040006855.1 Nitrospira sp. | reverse complement strand
GGGCAGTGGCTGATTCTCCTGTTTTACCCAGGGGATTTTACCTTTGTCTGCCCGACGGAATTGGCTGAGACCGCACGACTCTATCCTGAGTTCAAAAAGTTGGGAGCGGAAGTCTGCGGGGTGAGCACCGATTCCGTCTATGTGCATAAAGCGTGGCATGACAGCTCCCCAACGATACGATCCGTCGACTTCCCGTTTATTGCCGATACCACCGGTTCCCTCAGTCGAGGATTTGGTGTCTATCTGGAGGATGAGGGAGTGGCGTTACGAGGAACCTTCCTGATCGATCCGGACGGTGTCCTGCGGGCCTATGAAGTGCACGACAATAGTATCGGACGGCATGCCGGGGAAATGCTACGTAAGCTCCAGGCGGCGATACGGGTGCGCGAGGGGGAGGGTGAGGTCTGTCCCGCCAGCTGGCAGCCGGGACAATCCACACTGACTCCAAGCCTTGATCTGGTCGGGAAAATCTGATTCATGCTCCATTGCGCACGTGTATGTGTGGGCGATTATGGCGGTGGCCGATTCCAGACGCGACCTTGGGCGGATGTGATCACGTCTAATGCCGCCCGGAGACCGCTTTCGACGGCCCCGTTCATATAGCCTTGCCAGCGAACGCTGGTATGTTCCCCTGCGAAGAAACAGCGGCCATGAGGTTGGATCAGCCATTGACGAAGGGCCGGATCATAGGACGTCGTAAAGGCCGCATAACCTCCTCTTGCCCAGGGATCGGTCTCCCAACTGATCTGTCTAAAGCCGAGCAAATCCCTGGGCGCAGGTCCGAGCCAGGCGAGAGCGGACAACATTCCTTCGATGCCTCCCGCTTTCAGGGATTCTTGCGCGGCGTGGCTGGTCTTTCCGCCGGCCAAGAGGGTGAGAATGCCGGTCCGGCCAGGTTGCTCCTCATTCGCGTCCCATATCGTTCCGATGGGAAGATCCGTGGCGTAGGCCTTTCGGTGATGCCTGCCGCGCCAGAATCGACGTGTGAATTGGAGCAGTGTTTTGGTGGCCGGCCCATAGGCGAGTGTCGATATGGCCTGGTGCTGAGGCGACGAAAGGGGAGGGTCGAAGGTCAGGGAGCGCACGACAGTCGCAGGAACTGCCATGACGACATAGTCCGCCCGGAGCTTTTTGTGCCTTCCGTTCTTCTCACGAGCCGTGACGAACACTTTCTTCGGCGACTGCAGGATGTTCACCACCTCGGTGCCAAGATGGATGGCGTCGCCCAAGAAGGCGGACAAACCTTTCACCAACTGGTCGTTCCCTCCCTTCACGCGATACAAGCGGCCTTGCCCGGGCGAACCGGCCATGAGTTGTTCGACCAGGAGCAGGAGTGGAAGCTCGGTTGGATCGGCAAGAAAAAATCCTCTGAGGCCGCGGACCATCGCACCGAGTTCTTCCGGAGCGCCGATGCTTTCAAGCCATTGCGCAGCCGAAATCCGCGACAATTGGTGCGCGACGGAGCTATCCCAGCGTTGGTCGGCGAGGCGATAGGCTCGTATCAGCGGGGAGAGATGGCGATGGAGACTCGCCCACAATTCTGTCCCGGCTGTCAGGCGCGGCGCGGCGCCCTTGGGTTGGCGGGAAGCGAAGGTAAAGCCGTGCTTAAGCACGGGAACCAGTTCGAGGTTGAGATGACGCGCCAGTTGTCGAATCTCTTCCTGATCTTCATCGATGAATTCCCCTCCGGCTTCGGCATGTTGAGCGCCCACGAAACCCTCGCGGATGGTCCAGACCCGTCCGCCGATGCGATCGCGGGCTTCCAGCACGAGAACCGTGGCGCCATCGCGAGACAGTTCGACCGCCGCCGTGAGACCAGCCAATCCTGCGCCGACGACAATGACCGACTTCCCTCGAAGACAGAGTGTCATCTTGAAACCCGTTGCATTGTGGCAGGCGTGCGGGCCAGTCGCCTACACCAGGGTATCAGGGTGGCCGTCATCGTGGCGGCGCCGAGGTGCACGGCGCCGATTCCGAAGAGACTCGCGCTCGCGCCGAAGGTATCGGCGATCCATCCGAAGAGCGTCATACCGAGCATCGCACAGGCCATGACGCCGGAATTGAAGGCTCCGAATACGCGGGCCATGAGATTCTTGGGCGTCCGCTCCTGCAGTGAGGCTGAAATGATGGGCGTCACCAGACCGGAACCGGCTCCGACTAGGACGATCAAGCCGGCTGATATGACCAGGGATCTGCTGGAAGGGAGCAGGAGGATCGCGACTCCTCCGGCGAGCGCCGCGGCCACGAGGGTCCAGAGTCGGATGCAGAGACCTTCTTGTTTTTTCCAGAGGAGCCAGAGCGTCGTGACTAAAATCCCAATGCTGAGGGATGACCACAACCATCCCAATGCGATCGAATCGACATGGAGAAGCTGTTGCCCGAGAATGGGGAGGAGGTAAATGAACCCGGTGGATCCCAGGGTGAAAATTGAGGCGACGATCATGAGCAGCACCAGCAGGCGATCGTGCACGAAGATGAACCGTATGCCTTCCATCAGCGCGCGTCCCGCCTGATTCAGGACGCCGTCAGATGAGAGGGGAACAGGCTGATGCGGAATGGTGACGGGGATTTTACACAGCGTCGAGAGGACGAAAGCGCCGGCGGTGACGTAGAGCACGTTTTGCGCATCGATGGTAGCAATCAGGATGCCGCTGGCCGCCGGGCCGAGCAGTTGCCCAAACATCATCGAACTTTGCATGAGCGCATTCACGCGGGTCAGTTGTTGTTTCTCCACCAGTAGGGGGAGTGCCGCGCTCAAGGCGGGTCCGTAGGCCGATGAAAATAATGCGACGACGAAGACGAGAACATAGAGCCATCCGAGGGTCAACCAGCCGAGGGCATACAGGGTGGGGATGAGAATTAAGAGACAGGCCCGAACCACATCGATCACGATCATCGCACTGCGTTTGGAGACGCGGTCCAGGTAGACACCGATCAGTGGACCGAGGATCAGCGGAGGCAGGGTTTCGAGGATGCCGATCACCGTCATCTTGAGCGCGGAACCGGTGAGATGGTAGACAAACCAGAGGAGCGCCATTTTGCTCAGCCCGTCGCCGATTTGAGAGATGACCTGACCTCCCCAGAGCCAAGCAATGTCCCGGTTCTGGAACAGGGTGCGCCAGTCGTCGGCTGAGTGTGGGGTGCTCGCGTTGGTCGTCGTCATGGGTCTCCGCGATCCAGACTTTATCGGATTCATATTTCATCATGGATGATTAATAGCCAGAGGAGCAAGGTATCTGCATGACAGAGGTTCAATCCTATGCACTCGACATCGGGGCGAGCGTCGTTAAAGGAAAGGGCGTGCGCTTTAAGGTCTGGGCTCCCCACGCGAAGGAAGTGGCGGTGAAGGTGACGGCGCCGCAGGAGCTGTTGTTTCCCCTTGCGCCAATGCGATCTGGATATTTTGAAGGCTTCGCAGAAGGACTGGTGGCAGACAGCCGTTACTTCTATGTCCTGGACGGTGAGAAGACCAGACCGGACCCTGCCTCGCGCTATCAGCCTGACGGCGTGCATGGTCCCTCCGCGGTGGTCGACCCTGCTGCCTTCCATTGGACAGACCGGGATTGGCGGGGAGTGGCGCTGCAGGACTATGTCATCTACGAACTCCATGTCGGCACATTCACACTGGCCGGGACCTTTGACGCGATCATCCCTCAACTGGCCTATTTAAAGCTGGATGTAGGTATCACCGCAGTCGAGTTGATGCCGGTCGCCCAATTTCCCGGCGGGCGCAATTGGGGGTACGACGGCGTTCATCCGTTTGCGCCACAGAACAGTTACGGTGGTCCTGCCGGCCTTAAACGATTGGTCAATGCCTGCCACGAACAGGGGTTGGCCGTCGTGCTCGATGTGGTCTACAACCATCTGGGCCCGGAGGGGAATTACCTCCACGACTACGGACCCTATTTTACCGATCGGTACCGAACCCCCTGGGGACAAGCGATCAACTACGATGGTCGGGACAGCGATGCGGTTCGCCGATATTTCATCAGCAATGCGTTGTACTGGGTCAATGAATATCACATCGATGGGCTCCGGCTGGATGCCATCCATGGCATCTTTGACTTCAGTGCCAGGCACGTTCTGCAAGAGTTGGCAGAAGCGGTGCACAGCGAGGCCGACCGGTTGCATCGTCCTGTACAGGTCATTGCAGAGAGTGATCTCAATGACACTCGCGTCATCAAGCCAATGGCATTCGGCGGCTATGGTTGTGACGCTCAGTGGAACGACGACTTTCACCATGCGCTCCGCGTCGTCCTCACTAAGGAGAACCAAGGCTATTACCAGGACTTCACCGGCATGGCCGATCTCGTTCAGGCTATCCAACAGGGATTTGTCTATACCGGTCGATATTCAGAATTCCGTCGCCGCCGTCATGGCCATTCTTCAGAACTGGTCAAGCCATCGCAGTTCATCGTGTTCTCTCAGAACCATGACCAGGTGGGAAATCGAGCCGACGGGGAGCGATTAAGCACGCAGCTTTCGTTGGATGCCTTGAAAGCTGCCGCAGCCGTAGTGTTGCTGTCTCCCAACATCCCCTTGCTGTTCATGGGAGAGGAATACGGTGAACGAGCTCCATTCCTGTATTTCATTGATCACAGCGATCCCGGGTTGGTCGAGGCCGTCAGAAAGGGGCGGAGGGAGGAGTTCGCGCCTTTTGGGTGGCGTGAGGAAGACATTCCGGATCCCTATGCCGTATCCACCTTTGAACGAAGTCGCGTATCTCCGGGAGCCGCAACAGACGAGCGCTCAGCGAGCCTATTGCGGTGGTATCGCACGCTCATTGACTTGCGCAAGCGATTCCCCGTGCTTGGCGCCAGTACGAATGGCCGTCACCACGATGCCCTGTGGTCTGAAAAGGATGGCTCCGTGTTGATGGTCCATCGCCGGAAGGAGAGCGGCCCGGAAGCCTTGCTCGTGATCGGGCTGAACAGCGCCTCGGTGCCTATTACCCTTCACCGACCGGTGGGTTCCTGGATATTGAAGGTGAGTGGGGATCAGGCGGACATGGGAGGGAAGGGGGGCACCGCATTTCCCGCGACCGTCGATATCCATGAACCAGGCCGGACAATTCTTTGTCCGCCCTTCGCGGTGGCAGTCTATCTCTCGTCAGAGCGATGATTCGTCATGCTTTGGGGGTATTCATATAATCGTGATGCATAAGAGTGCGACTCTCTTCCTAGGGATTTTGCCAGTAGTCCCATTGTGCCGATTTTTGTAACGTCACAGCTACCAGGAGCGCCGCTGTTCATGCATGGCGCGTCACTTTTGGGACAGGCAACCACTCCTGACTGTAGCGAAAGGGAGCACCGTGAAGCAGAAGCAAAAAGTGAAAGACACCTCCGGAGTGACGGCAGTAGCCACAGGGAAGTCCGCAGTACCAGAGACGCCGGCATCGGACGCAGCCTTACGCGCCATGGCCATCACATTCATTGCGCCCGAAGCCAGGGCCGTTTCAATCGTGGGAGATTTCAATGAATGGCGTGTTGCGCGGGATCCTTTGGAAATGACAGACGGCCAAAATTGGCACATCACATTACAGTTGAAGCCTGGAACCTACGAGTACAAATTCTTCATCGATGGGAATCGCTGGGAAGAAGACCCACAGAATCCGAAGCGGGTTGTGAATGAGTTCGGCACCTCCAATTCGATTCTAGAGGTCCTGTAAAGAGAGCCTTCACACTCCATTCGAATGACCGATCCATTGCTTGCTTCGATGATGCGATGGACGAGGAAGGATGAGATGGAAAGAGATGAGCGCGTACCTGAGCCCCGAGTTTTGGCCTTGATTCTGGCGGGAGGGAAAGGCGAGCGCCTCATGCCTTTGACGCAGGCCCGCAGCAAGCCGGCAGTCCCCTTCGGAGGCTCCTACCGTATCATCGATTTCGTGCTGAGTAATTTCTACAACTCAGGCATCCTGGGAATGCATGTGATGGTTCAGTATCGGTCGCAGTCCCTCATCGAGCATCTGAGGAAAG
>JBDTWG010000233.1:0-5983 GCA_040006855.1 Nitrospira sp. | reverse complement strand
GCTCGGAGACGTATCCACTGATTTAGACCCGACAGGGGAACCGGACGACGATCAGACCCCATCATGTGAAAGAGAAACGAGAAGGATCGCGAGGCGCGAGGTGTTCCACTGTGGCGTTGAATCACTCATTGTCTCGATCCGCTTTGTATGGCGCTTCTCATCCGCAATGGCATGCAGGTTCTATCCGATCACCCGAGAGTCTATGAGAATGAGCACTCAGGCAGGACCGCCGACGAGTCGCATGATGACCGTTCAGAACGGCGCCGAGCAAGTCACCGGGTTTCTCGCCTTACCTCGTGATCCGGGTCGCCATCGCGCCGTCATCGCGATGCATGAATGGTGGGGGCTGAATGACTGGGTGAAGGAACAAGCCACGAACTTAGCGTCGAATGGATACGTGGTGCTCGCCGTGGATCTCTACCACGGGACAGTGACCGTCAGCCCCTTTGAAGCCCGCAAGCTGAAGCGCGGGCTTCGGCAAGATCTCGTGATCCGCGCGATGAGAGCCGCATTTGATTATCTGGCAGGTCGGCCTGATGTGGACCCACAGCACATTAGTTCGATAGGATGGTCCATGGGCGGAGGTTATGCGCTCCAACTCGCCATTCATGAGCCGCGGCTGGCTGCGTGTGTCGTGAATTATGGCCCTTTGCCGACGGCCCCCGTGGACCTTCAGCGCATCAATGCTCAGGTGCTCGGAACGTTTGGCGCTCTCGATCGCGGGATGCCGCCCGAGAAAGTTCGAGCGTTCGAACAGGGCATGAACGCGGTCAACAAATCGGTCGATATGAAAATCTATCACGACGCCGGCCACGCCTTTGAGAATCCTGCTAACACACGTGGGTATCGACCAGAACTCACTGCCGACGCGTGGTCCCGCACCGTGACGTTCCTTGCGCACGCTCAGGCCGCACCAGTCTCACTGGCAGTGGTGGCGCCGTGATGTGGGAGACTCCTCAACGTGCCCACCTCTGGTCTCAGAGGCGGGCAGGTGTCATGGCTGTTCGCACCGTTCTTTGGCGGTGAAATACGACTGGGTCAATAACACCGTTTTCAGAAGCTCTTGGGAAGTCTTCAAAGGAGAAATCATGGGAGATCATCGTCAGAAAAGGATTGAGGAGATCGCTGCTGAGATAACCGGGCCTATTGTGCAGGCGATCGTCACAGCCGGAGGCACTGGCAGCAGTGGACGTCTTTCCGAACCTCCGCAAGCCCAAGCAGCAGGAGAAGCCGCCAGAATCATCTATGAGGCGGTCTTTACGGGGGTTCTTGGCAGTCTGAAGGCGGTGACATCGAGTGCGCTGCCAAAACCCGGTGATCTGGTTGACCGTGTCACTGGGAAGCCAGTCTTGTCCACTCAACCGTGAACGCGGCGTGATCCTGAAGTGATCTCCAGAAACGGAAATGTATTCAGGAAGAAAGCGTGGGACGCACGACGAAAATGCTCCCTCGATGGGAGGACTTTCACCTGCTGCTCGACCGGCTCGGAGAAGCGGGGGTGGTGTCATGATCACGGCTCAAGGGCTGGGTATTTGACGAGCCATACGTACAGTAGGAAATTCGACTCGGCTCATTGATACATTCCTGAACCTTCTTCGCGCAGAGGAACTTCATGCGGGTCATGAATGTGCGGACCGTGCCGAGAGCAGGACATGCTCCACGATTTCAATCGCGTGGCCCGTCCCCAGGTGCTTCGGCAGGCCCAGATTGGCTGGTGGATTCCTGGCGCAACGTTGTCGTCGCGGGTGAGGACACAAAGATCATAAAAGATCTGCACTCACCGCATCGAGCATGAGCCGGATATCGACGCGACCCGCCAAGACGTGCCGAACTTCGCTCTTGAAAAGTGGAGTACGAAGAGTCACGACGACGCCGATGCGCTGGCATCAGGCGAGAGAGGATCCAGAATGCAGGCATCCCATGAATAAAATAAAACAGGGTCAGCACGATGGAGGGCAGCATCGAGAGGGAAGTCATCCTCGTGGCCAGGGCTGGAATCGCCTCCATCACCACTGGTATTTCTGGGTTGGCATGCTGTTAATGGTGGCCGCACTCGTCATCTATATTATGACGGAGGATCTGGCCTGGGTGCCTGGTAGCCAACCCTCACAGCCGTTAACGGGCGTCGAGAGACCATAGTGGGCCTCCCTCGAGACAAATGACCACAAGAGACCTGACACATGAGAGCGGAAGTACTGTATAGCACAGCGCAGGCGTTGGTGACCGATGACAAAGGCCTGCTGGCAATGGATGAGAGTGATCCAACCTGTAATGCGCGGTTTGCACAGGTTGGAATTCCTCAGACCGTGGAGGCCCGGCGCGCATATCGGGAGTTATTGGTCACGACGCCCGGTCTCGGTGAGTGCATTAGTGGCGCGATCCTGTATGACGAGACGATTCACCAGCAGACGAAAGATGGGAGGTCGTTTGTTGCTGTCCTCATGCAGGCGGGGATCATCCCCGGCATTAAAGTGGACCTCGGCACAACGGCGATGGCAGGGTTTCCAGGCGAGAAGATCACCGAAGGTCTAGACGGATTGCGCGACCGCCTCCGCGAATATGTTCACCTGGGAGCCCGTTTTGCCAAGTGGCGCGGAGTGTTGGCCATCGGCGCGAGAGCACTCCCAGCCTTGAATGTATCGAGGCGAACATGCAGGCATTGGCGCGTTATGCCGGGTTGTGTCAGGAAGCCGGTTTGGTTCCTATTGTCGAGCCCGAAGTGCTCATGGATGGCGTCCATACGCTGGCGCGATGCGTTGAGGTAACGGAAGCTGTCTTACGAGCGCTGTTCAGCAGGCTCTACGCGCAACGTGTCGATCTCCAGGGCGTGATTCTCAAGCCCAATATGGTCCTCCCGGGCAAGGAGTGTCCTCGTCAGGAAAGCGTCGAGCAGGTGGCAGACGCCACGGTGACCTGTTTCCTGAGAGCCGTTCCGGCGGCCGTGCCTGGAATAGTATTCTTGTCCGGGGGACAATCGGCCGAATTAGCCTCGGTTCGCTTGAATGCCATGAATGTGCGATATCAAGAGAGACGACCCTGGGCCCTGTCGTTTTCGTTTTCGCGTGCACTCCAGCAGCGCGCATTGCAAATCTGGGCGGGGCAAGAAGCGAATGTCGGGATCGCGCAACAGGCGCTTTTCCACCGCGCCGCATGCAACAGGGCGGCATGCGGTGGTATGTATGATGTTGCGATGGAGGTAGATCGATAAGGAGAGTGCGCCGCCTGTCAGAGGATCTGCCAAGCCTGCATGAGCATTCGAGGAGAATCAGATATGGACCAACAACTCATCGTCGGTAACTGGAAGATGCATACCGCCACTGCTGTGGCCATGCGGTTAGCCCAAGCGATCGTGGAGGGCGTGGGCAGTGAAGACCGCGTCTCTGTCGCCCTCTGTCCGCCCTTTCCTTATCTCGCTCTCGTCGGAGAGATCCTCAAGGGGAGTCGGGTCGCGTTGGGGGCACAGAACCTCTTTCCCGAGATGGAAGGCGCGGTCACTGGTGAGGTCAGCCCGATGATGCTTCTCGACCTGAAGTGCAAGTATGTGATCCTGGGACACAGCGAGCGGCGGCATAAGCTGGGCGAATCCGATGCGTTTATCAACCAGAAGGTACGGGTGGCCCTGGCCGCCGGCCTCGACGTGATCTTCTGCGTCGGCGAGACTCTGGACCAACGTGAGGCCGACCAGACCGAAGCGACGCTCGACCGGCAGCTCATTCAGGGATTGGCCGGCCTGTCGCCCGCTACCTTGACTCGCCTGAGCATCGCGTACGAACCAATCTGGGCCATCGGCAGTCTCGGACGACATGCCACCCCCCAACAGGTTCAAGCCGCCCACGCCGTCCTTCGGTGCCGCTTCGGGCAGATGTTTGGGGAGCCATCGGCGCGGACGCTTACTATCCAGTACGGTGGCAGCGTCAAGCCGGACAACGCCGCCGCGCTGCTGAGCCGACAGGGCGTAAACGGGGCCCTCATCGGCGGCGCCAGTTTGGATGCCGATCAGTTTCTGGCCATAGTCCGGGCTGGGCTCAGTGCACCGCATGCCGAAGGGGAGGCCGCATGACTGCCATCACACCACTCACCACGCGCGCGGCATGGGCGGCCCTCGATGCCCATTATGCAACCCTCCGACATCTCCATCTCCGGACGCTCTTCGCAAATGACCCGACACGCGGAGCGCGCCTGGCGGTCGAGGCCGTCGGCATCTATTTCGACTATTCGAAGCACCGTATGACCGATGAAACGCTCACGCTCTTAGTGCAATTGGCGGAGGAGTCCGGCCTTCGAGGCCGCATTGAAGCCATGTTTCACGGCGACAAAATCAATGTCACCGAGAAGCGCGCCGTCTTGCACGTGGCCCTGCGCGCCCCTAGAGGCCACTCCATCATCGTGGACGGAGACAATGTCGTGCCTCAGGTTCACGCCGTGCTCGACAAGATGGCCACCTTCTCCACTCGAGTGCGTGATGGAGAGTGGAGAGGCCACAGCGGGAAGCCGATTCGCAATGTGGTCAACATCGGCATCGGTGGGTCTGATCTGGGGCCGGTGATGGCATACGAGGCCTTGCGGCATTACAGCCAGCGGGACTTGACCTTCCGTTTCGTCTCCAATATCGACGGTACCGACTTCGCCGAGGCCACGCGTGACCTCAATGCCGAGGAGACCCTGTTCATTGTCTCCTCGAAGACCTTCACAACTCTGGAGACGATGACCAATGCGCGCACGGCCCGTGATTGGGCGCTCAAGACGTTGAAACAACCGGCAGCCGTGGCCAAACATTTCGTCGCGGTCTCAACCAATGCCGAGGAGGTCGCCAAGTTCGGGATCGACACCGCTAATATGTTCGAGTTTTGGGATTGGGTTGGCGGGCGCTATTCAATGGACTCGGCGATTGGTCTCTCGACGATGATCGCCATCGGCCCAGAACAGTTCCGTGCGATGCTCGATGGGTTTCAGCAGATGGATGAGCATTTTCGCTCCGCTCCGTTTGAGCGCAACCTGCCAGTTCTTATGGGACTCCTGGCTTTCTGGTATAACAATTTCTTTGATGCGCAGACCGTGGCCGTTCTTCCGTATGAGCAGTACTTGAAGCGTTTCCCAGCATACCTCCAGCAGTTGACCATGGAGAGCAACGGCAAGCGCGTCACGCTGGCGGGAGCTGAGGTCACCTACCAGACCGGCCCGATCTACTGGGGAGAGCCGGGCACCAATGGCCAGCATTCGTTCTATCAATTGATTCATCAGGGGACCAAGCTCATCCCCTGCGACTTCATCGCGTTTGCGCGACCACTGAACCCTCTTGGTCGCCACCACGACGTGCTCGTGGCCAACGTCTTTGCCCAGGCAGAGGCGCTGGCCTTTGGGAAAACATCGCAGGAGGTTCAAGCCGAGGGCACCCCGGCTTGGTTGGTCCCGCATCGGACCTTCGAGGGCAACCGTCCCTCCAGCACACTACTCCTAGAGCAGCTGACTCCGGCGACGCTAGGAACGCTTGTCGCGCTCTACGAACATAGCGTGTTTGTGCAAGGAGCCATCTGGAACATTGATTCGTTTGACCAATGGGGCGTCCAGTTAGGGAAGGTACTTGCCGAGCGCATCATCCCGGAGCTCGAGACCCAAACGGAAACCGCACTCAAACATGACAGCTCCTCCAACTGTCTGATCCGTCGCTATAGGAAATTCATAGGACGGTCAACGTGAGTCAAGGGCTGTGATTCTTGCGTTCGACATTTGCGCGCTCAATTATAGGGCGCTGATAGCCAGGACGAGCCACTGGCGCATGACCGTCCTAATACATGGTTCTACTGCAAGCAGCAGGTGGCTTCTGGGCTGTAGGGCGGCTCATGGAACGGGGAGTCCCGCATCTTCGAGGGTCAATGCGAGAGAAGAGGATGGATATCTCAATCGGCCTGATGATACTTGAACAAATAAACAGATAGACCCTGAGATGCATGTTGCCCGACACCGCGAGTCGTCTGGCCGCCTC
>JBDTWG010000232.1:0-6012 GCA_040006855.1 Nitrospira sp. | reverse complement strand
CACTTCATACACCGTCCGACCGTCTTCCTTGCCAATCTCGGCCTCGACAGCTCTGCCGGGAACGGATTTCAAGGCGTTACGCACGGCTTCTTCGAGAGTAATCGTGGCGGTCGCGGCCAGCTGTTGATTCGTTTCGAACAACGCCCAGGCAGGGCTGGAAACCAATGCGGACAACAGTGCGAGTACAAAACATGTCTTCATCGCAACGTCCCCTACCAATTTGCTCACACCGATGAGCTTCCGCTTTTCTCACCGAGGAGGAAGAGCGTCTCCCGGCTTGGCTCCCGGCTTACCCTGTTGCATATGCCAGTCGTCAGCCCAACGCACGACGTCCTCTTTCTTGTCGCCGTAACGCTCTTGCACTTTCCCAATGAACTTGTCGTAATTCCCTTCGACCTGCATGAGGTCATCATCCGTGAGCTTTCCCCATTTCTGCTTTACTTCGCCCTTGAATTGGATCCATTTTCCTTTGAATTGATCGGCATTCATAACGTCCTCCTTATGATTGTGAGAGGGACACGGGTCAGCGCATTCCCCTTCTGGTGGCCACCGGCAGGCTGCGAAGCTGCTGCCCGATCGGCTTAAAAAGACGACCATACGGTGCATGAGAGGCCAATCCCAATCTGCCTCCACGGTAGAGCTTGACCTCTTCTCTGGCCTCACCATTTCTGAGCGTGATGACCACCTGGCCTTTTATTCCCTTTGCCTTCTCAGTCTTCATCTCGACCTCCTTGGCATTACCATCGTACCTGTAGATATAACGCCCGAATCGGGTCGGTGCGACTGGACATATCCCTAGTTCGTCAATGGAGGGACCCTGACACACCGATGTGGATTCTTGTGTATACGTACTATTTGTCTGTCGGAGTGACCATTCAGAAAGAGGTGCCGGCCGTGATACGCAGGGTCGGCAGAACTACGGGAGGTACAGGCTGGCGATGGATTCTCGACGGAAGATGACTAAGGACCGCGCGTGAATTTCATACTGCTCGCCTCCCTTGAAGGAGGGATTCAAAAACCGAGGCTGGCCGATCGCGGTATCGAGAATCAGATGCCAGAGGGTATTCTCGTCGTGCTGCGGCATCACGAACTGAATCGCCTCATGATGGGCGTTCAACAACAACAGGAACGTGTCATCCACGATCGCGTTACCGCGAGTGTCCTTTTCCTCAATCGCGTCGCCGGCCAAGACCAGTCCAATTGCGCGCAGGTGTCCTTGGCCCCAATCCGCTTCATCCATTTCTTTGCCGTCTGAATGCAGCCAGACAATGTCCTTGATCTCGCTGCCATGGATCTGTCGGCCCTGAAAGAACCGACGTCTTCTGAACACCGGATGCGCCTGTCTGAGCGCAATCAACTGCCGGACGAACGTGTGCAACGATCGATCGGCTTTGGATAAATGCCAATTGTGCCAACTGATTTCATTGTCCTGGCAGTAGGCATTGTTATTCCCCTGCTGGGTGCGGCTGATTTCATCCCCTCCGCACAACATCGGCACCCCTTGGGAAAGCAGCAATGTGGCCAGCATGTTGCGCTTTTGCTTCATGCGGAGGTCATTGATGGCCTGGTCCTCCGTGGGGCCTTCCGCGCCGCAGTTCCAACTGGAATTGTCGTTCGTCCCATCCTGATTGTTCTCGCCGTTGGCCTCATTATGCTTTTCGTTATAAGAGACGAGATCGTGAAGGCTATATCCATCATGAGCCGTAATGAAATTGATGCTGGCAAACGGGCGGCGACCGCTCATTTCGTACAGATCGCTGCTCCCGGACAAGCGATAGGCAAGCTCGGCCACCTGCCCGCCGTCGCCTTTCCAGTAGCGTCGGATCGCATCACGGTACTTGCCGTTCCATTCGGCCCAGCCGACAGGAAAATTCCCGACCTGATACCCGCCTTCGCCCAGATCCCACGGTTCCGCAATCAGCTTCACCTGTGACAACACCGGGTCTTGATGAATGATGTCGAAGAACGCGCTCAGTCGATCGACATCGTGCAACTCACGCGCGAGGGTGGAAGCAAGATCGAACCGGAATCCGTCTACGTGCATGTCCTGCACCCAATAGCGCAGACTATCCATGATCAATTGCAACGTCCGTGGGTGGCGAACATTCAAACTGTTGCCACAGCCGGTATAGTCCATGTAGTACCGAGGATCATCGGGCATGAGTCGATAGTAGGCGGCGTTGTCGATGCCTCGAAAAGACAGGGTCGGGCCGAGATGATTGCCTTCGGCCGTGTGGTTGTAGACCACGTCCAAAATGACCTCGATGCCGGCGCTGTGCAGGGTCTTCACCATTGTCTTGAATTCCCGAACATGTCGTCCCCGGATAGGCGATAGGGCATACCGCATATCAGGGGCAAAAAAGCCAATCGTGTTGTATCCCCAATAGTTGGTGAGACCCTGGTCGGTCAAATGTTTGTCCTGTACAGCATGGTGCACCGGCAGCAGTTCGACGGCGGTAATTCCCAATCCCTGCAGGTATTCAATGACGGCAGGAGTCGCGAGACCGGCATAGGTCCCACGCAGATGGTCGGGCACATCAGGATGCCGGGCGGTGAATCCCTTGACATGCACCTCATAAATCACCGTCTTGGACCAAGGGGTACCCAACAACCGGTCGCCGCCCCAACTGAACGCCTGGTCAACCACTACGCATTTCGGCGTCTCCGCCGCATTGTCCCGCTCATCTCGCGTCAAATCGGCATCGGGATCGCCTAGGCGATACCCGAACATGCGATCGGACAAACGGATCGTATCCGCAATGGATTTCGCATAGGGGTCGATCAACAACTTGGCCGGATTGAACCGATGGCCGGCAGCCGGATCATAGGGCCCATCGACTCGGTACCCATAATGGAGGCCGGGGCGGCCCTCCGGCAGGTAGAGGTGCCATGTTTGATTGGTCCGTTCCTCCATGCGAATCCGATGGGATTCCTTTGGAGCATCCGGTCCATCAAACAGGCACAAATCCACCGACGTAGCATTTTCGGAGAACAGGGCGAAATTCACACCTTCTCCATCCCACGTCGCCCCCAGCGGATAGGGCCGGCCCGGCCATATCTTCATATGTCTTCCGTTCTCATTGTCTGACTCGAGTGATAGCCGCTTATGACTTTAAAAGACTCACCAGGTCTTCGGCATGTTCTTCTTCTTTCATCAAGATATTCTCCAGGAGGCGACGTGTCGTCGAATCGTTGCCGCCGACGAAATTGATCATATCGCGGTAACTTTCGATCGCAATACGTTCCGCCACCAGATCTTCCTTGATCATGTCCTCCAGGCTCCCGCCCTCGACATATTCCGAATGGCTCCTGGTTGACAACCCATCGGGGTTCAGATTGGGTTCTCCGCCCAGTTGGACGATTCGTTCCGCCAATTCATCCGCATGCCCCTGTTCCTCACCTGCATGGGCCAAAAACTCGGCCTTCACACTTTCCGCATTCATGCCCTGCGCCATGAAATAGTGCCGTTTGTATCGGAGGACGCATACGATTTCGGTCGCTAACGCTTCGTTCAGCAGTTTCACAACGACTTTAGGATCGCCTTTATAGTCCGCCGTCAGGGCACCTTCCTCGATATGCTGCCGCGCCCGGTCCCGAATCGCTTGTACATCTTTGACAATCGACGCCTGGGGTTTCTCGTTTTTCATAATGACTCCTTTAAATTGATCTACAGTTCTGTGTGGCATCTCACGATGCCCGTTTCCACTAGATCAGAATGTCAAGATCCTGTCGAAGGTGTGGCCAAGCGGACTCCACGCCTAAATCAGAGGAGACTTCAGGATCAATGGTCCTGTCCGAGGGGCGGTTGAGGAGGGTTTTTGATTGGGCGCAGACCGCGAGCGCACAGGTGGCAATCGACAGGAACAACCCGATCCGTCTCGTGATCACATATAATGGCATCTCACGACTCCTCTATATTGAGAGCTTCACATGGTTTCCCCAGACATGGTTTCCCCAGCCTAGTAGAGGAGGCCCTCCTGCCTAACTAGGCAGACCCCTAGTCTCTCCCAACATATGGCCTGGTTTTGCAGGATCCTCAAAGGTAGGCATCAACCGGCAAGCCATGCATCCCTACGGCACCGCATAGCGAGAGAGCACCCCCACCAAGTGAGCCCCACGATCCAGCACAGGGAGCCATTCAAGGTTGGAGGCTCGTATAAGCGAGCTGGCATCCGCCAGGCGATCATCCTCGCGACAGGTGGACACATCCGTTCTCATCACACTTCCGATCGGCAGGTGCTCCGAGGTTCCCGGGGTGGGATTGTTCAAGGCCACATCACGATCGCTGAGTACTCCCACCAGTCGGTCGCCGTCATACACGACAATGACCGGCACGTCGAGTTCCTTCATCATCCTGGTGGCGTCCTTCACACTCGTCTGCGGCGATGCCACAGTCACCGCAGAGGTCATGGCATGTTTCACCGCGCGGGCCTCGCCCGGCAGCAATCCCAATTGCTCGTTGACCGTCGTTTCCAAATAGATGCTGGACTGCAATCTCCCCTGACCGAGGGCCATCGGTCCTCGTGACCCGCGTGGCTTATTCGAAGAATCGCTAGACTTTCTCATCGGACGTACCTATACCGTCTGGGGTCTTTTTTCATGCACGGTTAAACGGAGGCGGCCATAACGGAGGGGCTTCTCCGGATCCCGCGTATAATGGGTTTTATCTTCACCGACCGCGAGCATACTGAGCGGAAGCGTGAGGTGTTGCTTGTAGTGTGGAAACGCCGTCTCCAGCAGTACGGTGACCGTCTGTTCGTCACATTCGACCACCTCGGCATTGAGATCCTTCTCGTTTTCGAAATCCACAGTGACTCGCTCTTCTGGATCAATCCAGCGACGAATCATTCCCGCCTTTTCTGAAGATTCCATAGGACGTCTCCCTATTAATGGATGTATCGCCTCCCGGCAATAATGCCCACTCCTTTTCGTCGACAATACCCGTCATACGCCGCCTGGTTCCTCCAGCTGAGGAATCGGAGGACGCGTCGGCTGAGGAGGAACGGGCGGAGGAAACGGTTCGGGAGGAGTAGGATTCGGTTCCGGTTGGGGGAACGGATCTGGATTGGGATTTGGATGCAATGGGTCAGGGCTTGAAAGATGCAAAGGTGTGAGCTTCATGATGTCAGCACTCCTCCTCGGGGCACGACCGCTCCTGAGGACAAGCCGGCTTGCAGACGCTCTTCAACAATGGCCCAATCCACATTGGAGAAGAATGCTTCGATGTATTGTTTCCTTTCGGAGGGTTTGTAATCCAGCAAATAGGCGTGCTCCCACACATCCATGACCAAGACGGGCACGAAACCGGCGACGTTCCCGTGCTCATGGAGGGTGATCCAATGGTTGGAAATCCTGCCGCTGGAAGGGTCGACATTACAAATCGCCCATCCGACTCCCCGCATCATTCCCACACTGCAGAAATCGGTTTTCCATCTTTCGAAACTTCCAAAACTCCGGTCGATCGCCTGGCCGAGGCCTCCCCTCCCCGTCGGTCGGTCACTCCCTCCCCGCCGCAAATTGCCGAAGTAATATTCGTGCAGCACCATGCCGTTGTACTCGAATCCCAGACGCCGGGTCAGCTCTGAATAGGCCGGCATCTCTTCCTGATCGACTTTTCCGTCGCGCATGAATTCGTTCAACTGAGCGCGTAGGCCGTTGGAGGCTTTCACGTATCCTTCATATAATCCGAAATGAATTTGTAAGGTCTGATCGGAGATTCCTGATAGTCCATAGAGATCATACGACTTGACGTGATACTGATCAGACGTTTTCATCTCACCCCCTCTTATGCGATCCATACGCACATGACGTCATCTCGCCTAGCAGCTGCGGGGCTTAATTCCTTATGTCGACGCTATCATGGCGCCCCAACAGGGCCTACTAGGCGAAGCCCTGGCGGACCCCCGGCTGGGGACTTTCCTAGGCGGTGGTGGGTTAAAATTATGTTAGGGAATAGGAAGAAGTGCGAGAGCGACTAGGGAGCCTATGAAATCTCTGTTGACCCTGATAGTC
>JBDTWG010000231.1:0-6085 GCA_040006855.1 Nitrospira sp. | reverse complement strand
GGTCTATTTCCAGGGTCACGCGGCGCCCGGCATCTACGCGCGCAGTTACGTCGAGGGCCGGCTGCCGGAAGAGGCGCTGCACCATTTCCGCGGCGAGCTGAGCGGCAACGGAAAAGGCCTGTCCTCCTATCCGCATCCCTGGCTCTTGCCCGATTATTGGGAATTCCCCACCGTCTCCATGGGTCTGGGACCCATCATGTCGATCTACCAAGCGCGCTACAACCGGTATCTTCAGGACCGCGGCCTCAAGGATACGAGTCAGCAGCGCGTCTGGGCGTTCCTCGGCGACGGCGAAACGGACGAACCGGAAAGTCTCGGGGCGATCACGCTGGCCTCCCGGGAACGGCTCGACAATCTGACCTGGGTGGTCAACTGCAATCTCCAGCGGCTCGACGGACCGGTGCGCGGCAACGGCAAAATCATCCAGGAGCTGGAAGCCACCTTCCGCGGCGCCGGGTGGAACGTCATCAAGGTGATCTGGGGCAGCGACTGGGATCCGTTGCTGGCGAAAGACGACGAAGGCCTGCTGGTGAAGCGGATGGGCGAGGTGGTCGACGGCTGGTATCAGAAGTACACGGTGGAAGGCGGCGCCTTCGCACGGAAACACTTTTTCGGCGCCGATCCGCGGCTGCTCACGATGGTGGAAGCCTACTCGGACGAGCAACTCCATAAGATGCTGCGCGGGGGCCATGATCCGCGGAAGGTCCATGCGGCCTACAAAGCGGCAGTCGAGCACAAGGGGCAGCCGACCGTGATCCTGGCCAAGACGATCAAGGGCTACGGCTTGGGCGAAGCCGGCGAAGGGCGCAACGTCACGCATCAGCAGAAAAAGATGAACGAGCATGAGCTGCGTGAGTTCCGCACGCGCTTCGGCGTACCGGTGCCCGACGACCAACTTGCCTCGACGCCGTTCTTCCGGCCGCCGGACGGCAGTCCGGAGGCGGCCTATCTCGTCGCGCGGAGCAAGGCCATGGGCGGGCCGATCCCGGAACGACGCGTGAAGGTCGAATCCCTGCAGACGCCGTCGCTCGAGGAGTTCAAGGAATTCGTCGAGGGCTCCGGCGAACGCGCGGTCTCGACGACGATGGGATTCGCCCGCATGCTGGGACGCCTGCTCGCTCGCAAGGACTTCGGCAAGCATATTGTGCCGATCATTCCCGACGAAGCGCGCACATTCGGGCTCGAGGCGCTCTTCCGGCAATATGGGATCTATTCGCACCTCGGTCAGCTCTACGAGCCGGTCGACAAAAGCTCTCTGCTCTACTACTTCGAAGCGACCAACGGCCAGATCCTGGAAGAAGGCATTACCGAAGCCGGTGCGATGTCGTCCTTCATCGCCGCCGGTACCGCCTACGCCACCCATGCTCTCAATACCATTCCCTTTTATATTTTCTACTCGATGTTCGGGTTTCAACGGGTCGGCGATTTGATCTGGGCCGCCTCCGACATGCGGGCCAGAGGATTCCTGCTCGGCGCCACGGCGGGGCGGACCACGTTGGAAGGCGAGGGCCTGCAGCACCAGGACGGCCACAGCCATTTGCTCGCGAGCGCCATGCCCACGATGGCCGCCTATGATCCGGCCTTCATGTTCGAGCTGGCGGTGATTCTCCAGGACGGGATGACGCGCATGTACCAGAATCAAGAAGAGCTGTCCTACTACATCACGCTCTACAACGAGTCGTACCCCATGCCGCCCATGCCGCCGCAGGCGGAAGAAGGGATCCGGGAAGGCATGTATCGCTTCCGACCGGCGCCGGCGCCTGGCACGCATCGGGCACATCTGCTGGCGAGCGGGCCGCTCGTCAACGAGGCGCTGCGGGCGCAGGCGCTGCTCCTCGAACGCTACGGCGTGGCGGCCGATGTCTGGAGCGTGACCAGCTACAAAACGCTGCGTGTCCGGACCCTCGAGGCCGAGCGCTGGAACATCCGGCATCCGGAGGAAACGCCGCGCATGAGCTACCTGCAGAAGACCGCCCAGGCGCTGGACGCCCCCTGCGTCGCGGTGAGCGATTACGTCCGCCTCGTGAGCGAGCAGATTGCACCGTGGATACCGGGCGGTCTGCTTGCCTTGGGGACCGATGGGTTCGGCCGCAGCGACACACGCAAGGCCCTGCGCCGATTCTTCGAGATCGACGCCGAACATCTCGCGGTCGCAACCCTATACGCCCTGCATCGGCAGAACGGCCAGATCGAAGCCACAACGGTCAGGCAAGCGGCGCACGATCTCGGTATCGATGGAGAGGACCAGGCGCCCTGGCAGCGCTAGCAGGCTGTTGAGAAAGTCCTCCAGCGTCGTTCTCGCGTCGCTTAGAGGCTCAACGTACAGGAAAGAGTACGATTCGCCTCTTCGCTAGCTGCGGCCTGGCTGAAGGAACTTTCTGAACAGCCTGCGAGAGTTATTGAAGATCTGATAGCGGACATTTGTGAAGGACAAATCATGAAAGTCGAACTGCCGTTTCTCGCGGAAGGGGTCGAAGGCGGCGATGTCGTTCAAGTGCTGGTCCGCGAGGGCGACCAGGTGACGGAAGGACAAACGCTGCTCGAGCTGGAAACCGATAAGGCGACCGTGCCGGTGCCGGCGCCGGCCGCGGGCACAGTCGCCAAGGTACTGATCAAAAATGGCGACCACCTCAAGGTCGGGCAAGCCCTGGTGGAGCTGGAAGGCGATGGCGCCCAGCCGCCTGCACAGACGGAGTCGTCGAAAAAAACGGAGCAAGAGGCTTCCGCGCCGGTCCGGCAATCAGCGACAGACAAACAATCCGCGCCTGACAAAGAAGCCGCGCCCTCGCCTCAGCCGCCGCCCGCCGTCGAAGCCGCGCATGCGAAAGCCGTCGAAGAAAAGGAAAAGCCACCGGCTCAACCCTCTGAAACTACACAGCCTGCTGCGGCTCCTTCATCGAGCGCCGAACCCCAGGCACAGGAACCGCCCGCCGCCGAACAGACGGCCCGCGAAGTGCCGGCTGGCCCAGGAGTGGCCGCCCCTCCCTCCGTGCGACGCCTGGCGCGCGAGTTGGGCGTGGATCTCACGCAGGTGAAGGGTTCGGAAGCCGGCGGGCGGATCACGGCCGAAGACGTGAAGACCTATGTGCGCGAGCGGACCAGACGCAGCGTCGCGCCGTCGGGCAAGGAGGGACAAGACAAGGGCGCGAACGTCTTTATGACGATGTACGGGAACGAGCGGCGAGAAGCGATCTCCTCGCTCCGCCGGAAGATCGCGGCCACGGTCACGCAAGCCTGGACGACGATCCCGCACGTCCATCAGTTCCAAGAGGCCGACATCACCGATCTGCTGGCCCTGCACAAACGCTATGCGCCCCAATTCAAGAAGAAATGCGCCACGCTCACACTGACCAGTCTGTTCCTCAAGGCCGTGACGCACGCGCTGAAACTCTATCCGCAGTTCAATGCGACGATTGATCTGACGAACGGCGAAGTGATCTATAAGGACTACTACAACATCGGCGTGGCGGTGGACACCCCGGGCGGGTTGATCGTGCCGATCGTCCATCGTGTCGACCACAAAGATCTACTCCAAATTTCATTGGAGATCGCCGATCTGGCCGAACGCACCAGAACCCGCGAGATCAAGCTCGAGGAGCTGCGGGGCGGCACGTTCACGGTCAGCAACATGGGCGGGCTCAACGCCGGACCTTTCACGCCCATCATCATGCCGCCGCAGGTTGCGATCTTGGGCGTGGGCAAGGGCAAACGGACGGCGGTCTATCGCGACGGCCAGTTCGTGCCCCGCGTGATGCTGCCGCTTTGCGTGGCCTACGACCATCGGCTGATCGACGGCGCCGACGGCGCGCGGTTCACCAACGAGATCGTCAAAGTGCTGGAAGACATTCAGGCGATGTTCATGGGATTGTGACCAAGAGAAAGGACTCCAATGACGGATGCTCGGTATGACGTGGCGGTAATCGGGGCGGGACCGGGCGGTTATGCCGCCGCCTTCCAAGCCGCGGATCTTGGTTTGCGCACGGTCTTGATCGATCAAGAACCGCAATTGGGCGGCGTCTGTCTCCTGCGCGGCTGTATTCCCTCGAAGGCGCTGCTGCATGCGGCCCGGCTGATCACCGACGCGGAGGACGCCGAAAGTTGGGGCATTCGCTTTGACAAGCCCAGCCTCGACCTCGACGCCTTGCGCCGCCGGAAGCAGACGATCATCGGTAAACTCACCAAAGGCATCCAGACGTTGGCGGGCGCCCGCAAGGTCGAGGTGATCCAAGCCCGGGCCCAATTCAAGAATGCGACGACGCTGATTCTGTCCGGTCCATCAGATTCGACCGAACAGCGGGAGATTTCGTTCGCCCATGCCATCCTCGCCACCGGTTCGCGGCCCTCGATTCCAAGCTCGCTCACGCTCGACGATGCACGCGTGATGGATTCGACCGGCGCGCTGGACTTACCCGATGTTCCAGGCCGCCTGCTGGTCGTGGGGGGCGGCTACATCGGCCTCGAGCTGGGCACCGTGTATCAAGCGTTGGGATCGGAGGTCACGGTCGTCGAAGCCCTGCCTCGCCTGTTGAATGGAGCCGACCCCGATCTCGTGCGGCCCCTGCAACTGCGCCTGCAGCGGCGGTTCAAGGCAATCAGGCTCGACACCTCCGTCGAGAAGCTCGAGGCCGGAAAAGACGGCATCGCCGCGACCTGCAAAGGCCCGGACGGACAGACCACCGAGGTCTTCGATCGCGTCCTCGTGGCCGTTGGACGCAAGCCCAACAGCCAGCAGCTGGGGCTCGAACAGACGAAGATCGCGGTCTCGAAGCAAGGCTTCGTCCAGGTCGATCGGCAGATGCGCACAGCCGAGCCGACTGTCTTCGCTATCGGCGACGTGGTCGGCGAGCCGATGCTCGCCCACAAGGCCTCGCACGAAGGATTGGTCGCCGCGCGCGTCATCGCCGGGCGACAGACGGCATTCGATGCGACGATTCCCGCCGTGATCTTTACCGATCCGGAGATCGCTTGGTGCGGCCTGACGGAAGAGGCCGCCAAGGCCTCGGGACAGGCGGTGAAGATCGCAAAGTTCCCTTGGGCTGCCTCCGGCCGAGCCACCACAGTCGGACGGAACGACGGCCTGACGAAATTGGTGTTGGAACAAGAATCCGGCCGCGTGCTGGGGATGGGTGTCTGCGGGGTCGGCGCAGGCGAGCTGATCGCCGAAGGTGTCCTGGCGATCGAAATGGGTGCGACGGCCGAAGACGTGGCCGCCTCGATTCACCCCCATCCAACGTTGAGCGAGACGGTCATGGAAGCCGCCGAAACGTTTCATGGACAGGCCACGCACATCTACCTGCCGAAGCGGTAACCGGTGCGTGCGCTGCGTCTGCTCGACCTGACCCTCCCCTCCCCCACGGAGAACCTCGCGCTGGACAATGCGCTGCTCGACGAACTGGAAGAGCAGAGCGGCGATCCAGTCCTGCGTTTTTGGGAAAGCGACCGGTATTTCGTCGTGCTGGGCCCCAGTTGTCGACTCTCCGACGACGTCCATGCCGACGCCTGCGAACAGGACGCCATCCCGGTGCTCCGGCGCGCCAGCGGCGGCGGGACCGTGCTGCAAGGCCCCGGCTGTCTCTCGTATGCGTTCGTGCTGCCGCTGACGCTCCATCCCGACCTGTCGGACATCCGTGCGACCAATCGGCTCATCCTCGAACGGATCGCCCGTGCGCTCCATCGCTGGGAGCCGGCCACCGCCTTTCGCGGCATCAGCGATCTGGCGATCGACGGAAAAAAAGTCTCAGGAAATGCCCAACGACGAACACGCCATGCTCTGCTCTTTCATGGCACGGTCCTCCATGCCATGTCGGGCGATCTCATCACGCGCTATCTGAAACAACCGGCACGGCAGCCCGACTATCGCGCGGACCGGCCGCACGGCACGTTTCTCCGGACGATCGAAGTCTCGCCGACCGACCTCAAGCTGGCGATTGCCGGGGCATGGGATGTCGGGCCGCCGCTCGACCGCTGGCCGGAAGCCCGGATGCCAGGCTGTATACGAAACGTGCTCGATCGCACGCGCAACGAGCCGCTGCCAGGCGCCGGCGACGCGCGGGAGCGAATGTCTCTCTAGCTTGGGAGTCCGTAA
>JBDTWG010000230.1:0-6123 GCA_040006855.1 Nitrospira sp. | reverse complement strand
ACGGGGGATGTGGCGGCGTTTGTGAACCCTGGCGGGGTGTCCAACGTCATCAGTCGTGTGATCGGAGGATCGCCGTCGAATATTTACGGCACCGTCCAAGCGCTCAATGCAAACCTGTTTTTTCTCAATCCATCCGGCATCGTGTTCGGTCCCGCCGCACACCTCAACGTATCGGGGTCTGCCTATTTCAGTACAGCTCAACAGCTGCGATTGGGCGATAATGGCGTGTTCACTGCCAACCCCAATTTACTGGCCCTGGATGCGACGCTCTCGTCTAGTGCACCTGCTGCATTCGGTTTTTTGGGTCAGGGCCCTTACGGCTCGATTATCCTGACCTCTTCTAGCACTCTCCTTCAAGCCAACGCGGTGGTCGGACTGGTGGGGGGACCAATTCAGATCAACGGCTCGAAAATTACCGCCCAGCGCATCATCTTGGGCAGTACCGGTTCTCCAGGTGAAATCAGTGCACAGCCTGTCGTTGGAAATCCTTTTTCCGGCGCTTCGGGAACGGGCGTCGTGCAGGCGCTGCCAGGAACACTTCTCCTTGCGGGTGGTGGAGGGGTCATCCCCGCGTCGGTCGATTTGCTGCCGGGCAATCTTACGGTGCCGACCGGAGCCCAAGTGAATACGACTACCAACCCGATCTCCCAACGGGTCACCCAAATTCAAGTGGTACAAATCCCAGGACAAAGTCTCGGAGCCCTTCCCCCTCTTCCGACTGCCAACGCGGGGGCGAATCCTATTTTCAATCCACTGGATCCGGTCGTGTTTCTCAATCGTGCCGCGACGCTGCTTCCGCAGCAGACACCGGCCCCTCCTGCGCCTTTGTTAGCCAGCCGATGCGCCTCGCAGAAGGATGGTCAGTTCAGCAGCTTGGTCCAAGCCCCGCGGGATGTGACGCCTTCACAGCCGGGTGTCGCGTTGACGACGCCGGCGGTTCTGCAGGAAGTGGACGGCGAATCGGAGGCTCCCGTCAAGCAAACGGCGCAAGGAATCAGGATTCCCTCCGCACAACTGATCGAACCATGGCAGGGATGCTAGCCCGCTCAGGAGGACGTCATGCCAATGAAGCATAAGAATGTCACTCGAGGCGGTGTGAAGGGCGGTGAGATTTCAGGGACTCCCTGTCACAGAAAATTGTTCACCACGCCTCTGAAGACTCTCGGCCTTGGGTTCGGCCTACTTACAGTCAGTTGGGCGGCAGTACCCGCGTTTGGGACAGTGCTGAGCTCATCCGCCCCATCACCGGCGCAAGAAATGCGGGAAGGGCGCGCCCGATTTGAACAGGGCGGATTTGCTCAGGCTGCGATACATTGGATGACGGCAGCGCGGCTCTACGAAGAGCGTGAGCAACCTAAGGAACAGTGCCAGGCCTTGATCAATTTGTCACATGCGCTCCAGCAGGAAGGGCAGATTCGACGGGCGCAGAGCACCTTACAGACGGCGCTTAACCTTTCGGAGCGTATCGGCAATCGGCTGCTGACGGCGACCATTCTTGGCCAACTTGGCAGCACTTCGCACGTCCTGGGAAAAGAGGAATCCGCGACCGAACATTTGACGAAAGCGTTGGCACTGGCGCGTGAGGAGCAGAATCCCGCTTTGGTCGCCGGGGTACTCAACGATTTGGGCAATGCGCTTGTAGCCCGCCGCCAGTTCGCAGAGGCCATCGATGTCTATACGGAAAGCCGTAACCTTGCTCGCGAAACCAATCAGGCCGCGCTTGCTGTGACCGCCCAGATCAATGGTGCTGCTGCCTTGGTGCAGGATCAGCAATTGACCGAGGCGCAGCGACAATTGGATCAGGCCATGTTGGAGGTGCAATCACTGGAGGACAGCCAGGCGAAGACGGCAGGGCTCCTCAATATCGGCTTGGGGTATCAAGATCTGCACTCGGCCGTGACGGCAGCGCGTCAGGGGTCTCAGGGTGAACGGCAGCTGGCCGGAAGGAAGCAGGATCAAGGCAGCGGCCTCGTCAGGGGAGGGGCGAGCACGGCGACGGGTGGCGGACTTCTCCGACAATCGTCCGATGCATTGACGGCTGCCGGCGAAGTGGCCACGAGAACCGGCGATGCACGCGGCCAATCCTACGCCTGGGGGTATCAGGGGGAACTGCTTGAAAAGGAGCACCGAAATACCGAAGCATTGGAAGCCTCGCGAAAAGCCACCTTCGCTGCTCAGAAGGTCAATGCGCCGGAATCACTCTATCGATGGCAATGGCAGACCGCACGGTTGCTGAAAGCCGCTGGCAAGGAGGATGAGGCACTGGCCGCCTACCAGCGTGCTGTCACATTATTGAAACCGATTCGCTTCGAGTATTCCGTCGGTTTCCAGAATCGTCACCACTCGTTCTACGATTCGGTCGCTCCGCTCTTTTCCGAATACGAGAATGTCCTCCTGCGACGAGCCTCCGCCGCAAAAACCCCGGAACAAAGTGAACAGTGGTTGGTACAGGTGAAAGATACGGTCGAAACGTCTCATGCCGCCGAGTTGCAAGACTATTTCCAGGAGGATTGCGTAGGGGCCGTGCGCACCCAAGGGCATAGGACGATGATTCCGCATGGCACGGCGGTGCTATACCCCATTTCTTTTCCAGATCGACTTGAACTGGTGATGGAAACGTCAGACGGCCTCAAACAAGTCACGGTTCCCGTCAGCGGAGAGAAGTTGACGAAAGAAATTCGAACGTTCAGACGACAGATCCAAGACCATCGTTCGCAGAACTATTTGCCCGCCGCGCAGGCTTTGCATGGATGGCTCCTGGCACCGCTTGAGCGGAATCTTCAAGCGGGGAGCATTACCACCCTGGTGATGGTGGCTGAAGGGCCGCTTCGGACGATTCCGGTGGGGGCCTTGCATGATGGTCGGCAATTTGTAGTGGATAAGCTTGCAGTCGCCGTCACACCAAGTCTGGAATTGACTGATCTTCTTTCTACTCCGCGGAAAAAAGGGACGCTGTTGTCGGTTGGCTTGACTGAATCGGTCGAAGGCATGTCTGCTCCGCGCTATGCTGACGCAGAAGTCCAGGCCATTAGAACGCTGTATGGTGGGAAGCTCTTGATGAATAAGCAGTTCTCTGCTCCGTCACTCGAGGAGGAGATCAAGAATCAGGGAGTGGGCATTGTCCATGTGGCCTCACACACCGTGGTCGCGAACGATCCTAGAAATTCGTTTGTGCTTGCCCACGACGGGCGGATCAGCATGGATCGATTATCGCAACTTGTCGGGTTGCAGCAGTATCGGCAACAACCGCTGGATCTCTTGACGCTCAGTGCCTGCGACACTCCGGCAGAAGACGATCGTGCCGCGCTTGGCCTGACAGGTGTCGCGGTCAAGACCGGCGCAAGGACGGCATTAGCCACTCTCTGGATTGCCGAGGACGAAACGACGTCCGAACTCATCTCCGAATTTTATCGTCAACTGCAGGACCCGGCGCTCTCGAAGGCGGTGGCGCTGCAGCGGGCGCAGCAGAAGATTCTTGCGCAACGTGGGCACAGTCACCCCAGTTATTGGGCAGCCTTTCTCTTGATCAACAACTGGATGTGAAGAGCGGATCGTTTTGATCGCTGCGGGTGAGAGAAACTAGGTTCGATCTCCGGGCCAACTCGATGCAAGACTGTGGTGGGGGCTTCGTATATTTGAAGTGGCTGCTGCTCTAAGGGAAACGTACCGGGCCGCTAAGAGAGTGTTTCTCGCGGCGTTACAATTTTCTCCCCGTCATGATCTCATACGCTTCCTCAATCGTGTCCACTTCTCTGACCAACACCTTCGATTCAAGACTGAACGCAACTCGATTGATGCGAGGGGCATAAAATTGGCCCCGCGGGACCAATAGCATGCGATATCCTGCGCGCGCCGCTGCGGTGGTTTTCTCAGCTATCTGAGTGACCTGACCAATCGTGCCGTCGCTTTCCAGGGTGCCCGTGATGGTGATCTCCTTGCTCAACGGATCTCCCTTGAGCAAGGCGAGAAAGCCGATGGCCAAGGCGGCTTCCGCAGTCGATCCTTCTGCACTGAGCGGCCCGACAAATGTGGCATACAAGGACAAGACGCCGCTCGGATGAATCGATGGCGCGAGGCGCTCTACCGCAAAAGTAAAGGCGCGTTGAATCGATCCCATCCCGGCGCCTCTGACGGGCACCTGACTCCTTCCCCATCGCAAGGCCAATGGGTTTGGCTGGCTACCCTCGTCCCATTGCATCACGAACGTCGGAAATCCAACTTGCTGGTCGGTGGGTAGAGCCACGGAGATCGGCACCGTGATGGTACGACTGGCAAGGGCTGCTGACGGAAGCCAACCCAGCAGGCCTGGCAACAATGTAACGAAGGCGAGGAGCAATGGTGAGATCGAATATTTGTGGTTGCGTGTGGTTTGTGCATGCATGAGTCAAGTCTAGACGAGGGTCGTCGTTTGTCAAATCGACTCGGGCAAGAATGAGAGCGAAGCGTATGTCCCGCCTCATCTGGGTATGAATGACTGGGACAAGCTATGAAGAATACAGCAGACTTTTTATGTCTCCTGCCCATTCCCTACTGAAAAATTTGCGACGGCGAAGCGTGATACTCCATGCTGTCTCTTAGAGCATGCGCATGGTACTCTGGGGCCGTTTCACCGACGGTCGATGGCGTCAGAGGCGGGAGTCTGTCAGAGGAAAGAGTGCCAATGTCAGGGCAGCGTTCGGTTGTCATCACCGGAGCCTCATCGGGAATTGGCGCCGCCTGTGCGCGTTATCTCGATGGATGTGGGTTCACGGTCTGGGCGGGCGTCCGGCGAGCAGAAGATGGTGGCGAGCTGGCGCGTCTGTGCTCGAGTCGCCTTCGCGTGCTCAGGCTGGATGTCACGAATTCGGAATCGATATCTGCGGCCGGCCGGATGCTGACCGAGGTTATGGGTGAGAGTGGACTGTGGGGTTTGGTCAACAATGCCGGCATCTCCGTCGCCGGCCCGCTGGAACTGTTGCCGCTCGCCGACGTGCGAACCCAGTTCGAGGTGAATGTGATCGGGGCGCTGGCCGTCACCCAAACCCTTCTACCGCTGCTGCGACAAGGACGCGGCCGTATCGTCAATATCAGTTCCATTGCCGGACTGACTGCCACGCCATTTCTCGGTGCCTACTGTAGCTCGAAGTTTGCGTTGGAGGCCATGAGTGACGCATTGCGTTTGGAACTAGCGCCTTGGGGCATCACCGTTTCCTTAGTGGAACCGGGTGCCGTTCAGTCCCAGATTTGGCAACGCGCGACGATGTCCGCGACTCACATGTTGAGCCAGGTGCCACCCGCGTCGCGCGCACTCTATGACGAGCCCCTTCGTCGGATGCAGGACGTGATTGGCCGCGCGGCGAAGCGTGCGATCCCGGCAGCAGTGGTCGCTCGCGCTGTGGCTCATGCGCTGACCGCTCCACGTCCACGCGCGCGTTATCTGATCGGCAAGGATGCACGCGTGAGGGCGCTGATGAAGTGGATGTTGCCTACTCGCGCTCAGGATCGGGTGTTGGCGTGGTTCTTAGGGTTGGCGTACCGTGGTTAGCAGGAAGTTGAAAAAGTCCGCCAGCTTTGATTTCGCATCGTCATAGGATCCACGTACAGTAGGACGTATCGCTTCCAAGACATTGCCGGCGCACGGTCTCGCCGGCATGCACAGACGCGGCGCTCAGTGTCCATCGCGCCGCGCATCTGGCTGTGGCCTGGATGGACAGCCTTTTTGAGTATCCTGCGGGATTGTATTCTTGATGCCAGGACATTTACAGCATGGAGTCCTCTGGGCCACCTCAATACTGGTTCCCAGCCTATGAGACAGTCGCATGTGCATCAAGTGGAACGAGGGTCTTGAAATGAATCGGAGCATGTCATGCCTGAACCAGGGCTAGTCCGGTCTGCAGGCGGCGTCGTGCTGAGGCAACAGGACGTGTTGTTGATCCGCGTGTCCGATATCAAGGGTCGCCCGATCTGGTCATTTCCCAAGGGACGGCTGGACGCGGGCGAAACTCCCGCCCAGGCTGCGGTGCGGGAGGTGTTGGAAGAAACAGGTTGGCGCTGCCGAATCGAGGCAGACTTGTCGACCACTGAATATTGGTTTCAGCGCGAGGGACGACGATTTCGTAAAACGGTTGTCTGGTTCAAGATGTC
>JBDTWG010000229.1:0-6133 GCA_040006855.1 Nitrospira sp. | reverse complement strand
TGACCTGTCGTCCGATCAGCTGATCGGACGTCGGCGCTCCGAGCAGGCTCGCACAGGCCTGGTTGGCGAATACCACTTGGCCGTCGCAGTTCACGAAAACAGCGTTGGGGGACAATTCAACCAGGGAGCGATACCGCGCCTCGCTGGTACGGACGGCGGTTTCCATCTCTTTGGCGGCGGTGATGTCGACGGCAATGCCTGCCAAGCGATAGACCCCTCCGGCGTCATCTTTCACCGGGAAGCCGCGATCGCGGATCCATCGTATGGTTCCATCAGGCAATATGATTCGGTATTCTTCGTCATAGGGCAGATTGGATTGGCACGCGGCCGCGATGGCGATCCGGTCACGATCCGCTGGGTGTATGCATGCGATCCAGAGCATGGGATCCGCATAGACGGCGGCACGGGACCGTCCCCAGATGGTCTCGAAGGCAGGGCTGACGTAGAGGATGTCGCGTTTGTCCGCGGACGTGAGCCAAAACACCGCTTCGATATGTTCCGCCAGTTGCCGAAATCGTTCTTCGCTCTCCCGGAGAGCCTCCTCCAACTTTTTTCGAGCTGAGATATCGAGATGGATGCCGGCTGCGCGTATCGGCGCGCCGGATGCATCGCGTACGATGACGCGGCCGCTGTCAAATACCCACTGCCATGTGCCGTTCTTGTTTCGCAGACGATGTTCACTCGAATACTGCGCGGTGTCTCCCCGAAGGTGGGCAGAGAGGGTTTCCATGACAGCGGGCTTGTCGTCGGGATGTGCGAGAGTTTCCCAGGTTCGGATGTGCGGTTCGAGGTCTTCCAGGCAATATCCCAGCATGCTCGCCCATTGGTGGTTGAAGGTCACATATCCACTGGGAATGTCCCATTCCCACGTGCCGATGTCGGCGCCGCTGACGATCGTTTCCGTCCGAGTGGCTTGCAGGTTCACAGTGTGTTCATAGACCGCGAGAAGTTTCTCCAGCTGAGCAATCCGATCCTGCAGCTGCGAGATGGTTGGGTGGTCTGCATGGACGCCCTTGATCGCTGAAAGGGGCTCAGACCTGCCTGGTGAGAGATTCCTCTGCACATGGGGTGCGAGGGCAATCTGAGCACAGATCGCCAGGGGTTTGAAAAATTGCGCCGTGGCTTCCGGAATGACCTGCTTGCTGAAGAGAATGACTGAAAAGATGTCTCCGTTGGGGAGGGGAGCTCCGAATCCTAGTACCGAACGCACGCCATACTCGAGTACGAATTCGTCTTGGGCAGGAATATACGGGCTTCCTTCGGCCTGAAGCACGTGAAAGACGTTGAACAGATGTTCCTGCGAGTCAAGGAGCAGGTTGTGATCCGGTTGGGTCAATTGAGGAAGCGAGATGCCTAATTGCTGAAACAGCTGGCTGAACATCGGCAGTCGGGCGAGATCGTCGGGACTGCCGAGCGGGATGACTCGGTAGCGGCTGGAGCGAGAGGGATCGTTCCAGCCTCGTACAACGCCGGCGCTGGCCAGCAAGGTCAGGCAAGGGAGGGACGGATCATCAGGGATTTTCCCTAGTTCTGTGACCGCCAGGTCTCGAAGCTCCGGCGGCAGACGACCATAGGGAGTTGTCTTGAACAATCGGACCAGGACGCAGGCCGATTCCTTGGTCTGGGCCATCGTCAAGGAGTCGTAAAGATACCGAACCAGACGATCGCCAGCGGCTTCGAGACTTGCTGCGCCTGTTCCCAACATGCGGAGAGCCGCACCGCATGCCGTCATGTCCCGAAGATGGAACGACCCCAAATGGTACATGCGCAGAGTGAACCTCCGGACGCAGAAAGAGCTTGCCGGATACTGTGTCGGTGCGCGGTGGAACGAACTTAAATCGATGACGGTTGTGCATTACGGGATGCCTCACTCAAGACAAGTGTGTCAGGTAAAAGGCGGCAGCCTGGGATCTCCTGGTCAGGTGCAGCTTGGTGTACACGTTGGCCAGGTAATTTTTGACCGTTTTGTCGCTGAGGCCGAGTTCTGCCGCGATTTCTTTGTTGGTTTTTCCCTGGGCGATGAGCGGAAGGAGACGTTGCTCCTGAGGCGACAGCAGATGCCGCCCTCGCTCAGGCTCTCGATCGGCAAGTTTTCGGAGATAGGCAAAGGTATGCCTGGTCATGCCGGGATCGAGATAGGACTGCCCCTTGGTTACCGTCCGCAACGCATGCAGGAGCGTGTCGGTTCCGGCGTCCTGCAGCACATACCCATGGGCTCCGGTAGCCACAGCCGACAGCAGGATAGTGTCATCGAGCGTATCGGTGAGGAACAGGACACGCGTGGCCGGCAGTCGCGAGAGAATGTCCTTGGCCGTGTCAATGCCTTTGCCGTCCTGCACCCGTAAGTCGAGCATCACGATGTCGGGTTTGAGTTGAAGAATAAGCGGCAAGGCCTCCTGCCGCAAACTTGCCTCTCCGATCACGGTAAAGTCAGTGACGGATTCGAGCAGTGTGCGTATGCCCACTCGCACCAGTTCTTGCGGATTGACGATGAACACGTGGGCCGGTTTTCCCTGATCCTGATTCATAGGTGTATTCCAAGTTGATGGATGCTGGATTGCTTTATCATTCAATAGTCTGAGAAGGGACTCTGATTCCTTTTCCGTCGGCCCTTTGGGATCGTCGGATATGATGCTGCAAGCGAGTGCGGACCCGATCGATTGAATGGGTTTTGGATCGCGATGTGTCTGCATGATTCTCCCTCCCTTTCCCAGATTTGGTCAGGCACTTTCTGCTGCCACGCGGTCCCTTCCAGCCCCCTTGCGAGAGCCGCGTGGGTCATCAAAACATGGCACGCACTGACCCTGTCAGGAGACCTCCGCCAAGTGATTAAAGTGGAGCTGCTCCACGCTGGGGAGCGGACCCTGCGCTCGGACACCGACATCGACCCGAGACAGCGCCAACACGACATTTTTCCCGCCGAATCCAAAGCTATTGATCAAGGCCTTGCCGATACGAGAGGGTCTGCCCTGCAGAGCCACATAGTCCAAGTCGCAGGTAGGGTCCGGATTGGTCAAATGCAATGTGGGAGGAATGAATTGATGCTCCATGGCCAGCGCCGTGCCAATGACCTGAAAGGCACCACTTGCCGCGAAGGCATGCCCTAGGGCGGACTTAAATGAGCTGACGGGCACGCGATAGGCGTGGGATCCCAGTGATTCTTTGATGGCCGTGGTTTCAATGCTATCAAGTTCCATGGTGCCCAGGCCGCAGGCATTGACGTACTCCACCTCTTCGGGGAACCAACTGGCGGTGACCAGGGCCCGGTCGATGGCGCGCTTTTGTTCCTTGCCGGACGCCAGGGGGCGCGCCATGGAATAGGCATCGCACGTGAACCCCCATCCTTCAAGTTCCGCATACATATGGGCTCCGCGCAAACGCGCATGGTCGTAGTCTTCGAGAATGAGGCAGCCTGCGCCTTCCCCAAGCACCATGCCGCAACGTGTTCGATCGAAGGGACGTGGCAGATTGCGGATCGTGCCGCCTTGATCCGGCGCGAGGACTCGTCCCGCTTCCATCGCGGAAAAGATAGTGGGGTGTAGCGGGGCTTCAGTCCCGCCGGCCAGGATGATGTCGGCATTGCCGGCGCGAATCATCTCAAATGCCCGGCCGATGGCATTGGCCGTCGAGGAACATCCGATGGAGTAGGTTTCGCATTCCCCATTGATGCCGAGCGCGATGGCAATTTCCCCCGAGACGGCGTTGGGGAAGGTGGAGGCCATTGTGAACGGGCTGAGATGCTGGTGCTTGAGCATGCTGTCATGCGCGGCAAATGCTTCTCGGAGTCCGGCGATGGACGTGCCGAGACAAATGGCCATTTCCGAACGATTTTCATGCTCGATGTCCAGCCTGGCGTCTCGCACGGCCATGAGCGCCGCGGCGACTGCGAAATGACTGACGCGGCCCATGCGCCTGGCTTGTTTCCGTGGAATGAAATCCTCCGCATCGAAGTCTTTCACTTCACCCGCCAGGCAGGAGGCAAACGGGGCCGTGTCGAAGGAGGAAAGCGGCGCGATTCCGCTTTGGCCCGTGCTGAGTAAATGCCAAAACGTCTGCAAGTTATTTCCCAATGGGGATACGATTCCAAGCCCGGTGATGACGACTCTGCGCATCTGTCTCATGGGTTTAACCTCCCTGTTACGATCATTACTGATGGTCACGACATGCTTCACCCTCATGCCAGGCCATCAGGTGTTCATGATGGCTCTGGGATACGGCGGCAGGCGGGTAGTACTTGTCGTAGAAACTCAAATCCAGATGGTGGGCCTGACAGGCCACAATGGATTTGAACGCGTCGACGTGAGCGGGAAATCGTCCGTAGGTCTGAACGACGTACTCGCAGAATGCGATGGTGGCGGCGATGCCTTGCTCTGAGTGCCGTGGGATCTGCGGTTTGATCGCTGGATTATTCCATGGCTGAGTGTCGGGAGTGGCGTACAGCCCCGCGGCGCCGAACTTGGACTCGATGAGGCTGAGGACAGCCTCCTCCATGCTGCCGATCAGCGGAGGACAGGGCGCCTCCCAGATGCCGGGAAGGCCGATGGGGTTCGGTCGACGGGGACCGTTGGTCGGCATGTGGAACTGAAAGCCGAGTCCGGGAACGAGATGTGGTTCGATACCCAAGAGATGGCGTCCACTGCCGACACTGTGGATTCCGCCACCCAATCCCATGGCCTGCTCCATGAGGAAGATATGCTCGGCGACGATCCCCTGCTCCTGAACGGCGGTATCGCTGATGGCGCTATCGAGGTCGCGCAATGTCATCGTGCGGCGCTTCGCCGGATCATCGTGGAGGTGTCCTCCGCGACTTTTCTTGAAGCGATCAAGCCCGCAGGGTTCGTTTCCGTTGTCGGTGTCCACAATGAAATAGCCGTACTCATCGCTGAGCAAGACCAAGAGCAGGTTGAGATAGACACTGGCAATTTCGGTGACCGGCATGAAGTACGTCGAGCCAGGCCGATTGGCGTACCACTGATTGAAACTGAGCATGAATGGAAGCTGCCGGGGAATATCCAGTCGTTCGGCGGACAATTCCGTCAGCTTTGTCATGGCCGGATCTTCAGGCAACGCAGATTCCCTGACGAAATAGGTCCCTGAATCATTCGTGAAAAACAGTCGAGTTGTTTGAGCGGCACAGGCGCTGGGCACTGTGCGCCCCTGGAGACTCATGAGGGCCATCCCCTGACCGTCCTCGGACTGAGGACGGGCTGAAAACTGCATGTCTGCCGTGTGAGGGCCGGTCTTCCCTACTCCCGCAAAAATAAGATGCCGCTCTTCTTCCGGGGTCAGAGGTAGGGGCGGGAGGGGGCTTTTATATTGGAGTGGGCCTGCGGGTAGCTCCATGCCGCACCCGAACCGTCGCGTCTTTCGCTGTTCCAGCAATTCCATAAACGTCTGCACGGAAGTGGATCGGGAAACCTGGCACGCTGTATTCGCCATGTCGTCCTCCTTATGTCGGTCCGCGTTGCGTCGTGCCGGTGAGCAGAACGTTCTGCGGATGATGCGACACCCTACTGGAAACATTTAGAGATGGAACCTACCCAGCCGGGTAGGTCTCATGGATTGGAAGCTGCTCTATGGTGCGGATGCACGTGGTTGAGTTCGAGACAGGACTACGTACAGAGAAAGATAAAGGCGCCACGTTCTTATTCTCTCCTTCCTGCCGTCGCAGGGAGGCATCACCACAAGGAGGCATGCACATGGCACAGTCAACTCCTACCGGATGCCCATATCACTTGGCAGCGGCCGTCAAGTCGGACGTCGCGCCGATCTCTGCATCGCCCGGCCGCACACTGGCGGATCTTCCCGGGCCTAAAGGACTGCCGATTCTCGGAAATCTTCTACAACTGGACCTGAAGCACCTCCACAGCGTCCTCGAACAGTGGGCGCGCGAGCATGGTTCGATGTACCAATTCAGGATTGCCCACAAGGCCGTCGTGGCCGTGACCGACACGGATCTCATCAACGAAGTCCTGCGCAAGCGGCCGGATGCCTACCGTCGGTTGAACGCCATAGAGCCGGTCCTGAAGGAAATGGGAATCAACGGGGTATTTTCCGCCGAAGGGGACCATTGGTATCGACAACGTCGGATCGCCATGCAGGCCCTCAACAATGCGCATTTGCGCCAGTTCTT
>JBDTWG010000228.1:0-6135 GCA_040006855.1 Nitrospira sp. | reverse complement strand
CAGCATCAACTGCCGGTGATGTGCATGGATCTCGATGCGGAGACGTTGGCGCAATATCCGGAGGACAACCCGCCGCCCCTGGCCGGCCCTCAGCATCTGGTCTATGTGCTGTTTACCTCGGGTTCGACCGGTCAGCCGAAGGCGGTCGAAATCGAGCATCGCGCGCTGGTGAACTTTCTGCGATCGATGCAGCGCGAGCCGGGTATGGCCGCGTCGGATGTGCTGGTCGCCCTCACGCCGTTGTCCTTCGATATCGCCGGGCTGGAACTCTATCTTCCACTCTTGACGGGCGCGCGTATTCTGTTAGCCAATCGTCGACAAGCGATGGACGGAGTGTGGTTGCAGCGGGAGCTCGACCAGGGCCAGGTCACCGTCATGCAGGCCACGCCGGCCACCTGGCGAATGGTCTTGCAGTCGGGATGGCAGGGCGGACGCCATGTGAAGGTGCTCTGTGGCGGGGAGTCACTTCCTCGCGAGTTGGCGCAGGAGCTGTTGGCAAGGGCAGGGTCTGTGTGGAACGTGTATGGACCGACGGAAACAACCATCTGGTCAACCCTGGAGCGGGTCCGGTCGGCAGACCGGACTGTTCCGATCGGCCGGCCCATCGCCAATACCCAGGCGTATGTGCTGGATCCCAATCGCGAGCCGGTGCCGGTTGGGATACCAGGAGAACTCTATCTCGGCGGAATGGGTCTCGCGCGCGGGTACCGGCACGCTCCCCAGTTGACGGATGAGCGCTTCGTCCCCAACCCGTTTCGCGCGGGGGAGCGCCTGTATCGCACTGGAGACCAAGTGAAATGGTTGCCTGACGGCAGGCTGGACTATGTCGGACGTATCGACTTCCAGATAAAGCTGCGGGGGTTTCGGATCGAGCTGGGCGAAATCGAGGCCGTGCTGGGAGAAGATCCTACCGTCAAGCAAGCGGTGGTCATTGTGCGCGAAGATGTTCCGGGAGATAAGCGGCTGGTGGGCTATGTAGTGGCGCGAGGGGGACAGCGCTGTGACCCTCAGGCCCTGCGTCGTGCCCTTCGAGATGTGGTTCCGGACTACATGGTCCCGTCCGCGATCGTGGCTTTGCTGGAGTTTCCGCTCACCCAGAACGGCAAAGTCGATCGCAACGCCCTACCGGCTCCGGCCGCGGAGCCGATTCACGACGGCGCGCAGGCCATCGAGCCGAGGAATCGAATTGAATTACAGCTGGCGGCGATTTGGGAACAGGTGTTGGGGATCACGCCCATCGGCGTCCAAGACAATTTTTTTGCGCTGGGCGGGTATTCCTTGCTGGCACTGCGGATGTTCAGCGCGATCGAGCAGACTTTCGGCACACGTTTGCCGATGGCGTTGCTCTTTCAGGCGCCGACGATCGAACAATTGGCGGATGTCCTGGCCGATGAAGGTTGTACGGTGCGCTGGCGGTCGTTAGTTGCAATTCAACCGGAAGGCAAGAACCCGCCCTTCTTTGCGGTTCCCGGGGTCGGGGGCAATGTCCTCGTCTTCGCTCGCCTGGCCAAGTTGCTCGGCAACGATCAGCCATTGTATGGCTTACAGGCTCGTGGCCTCGATGGAAAAGAAAAGCCATTCATGCGGGTGGAGGACATGGCCGCGCATTACATCGATGAAATTCGCTCGGTGCAGCCGCAGGGGCCCTATCTCATAGGAGGTACTTGTACGGGTGGGTTGGCCGCATACGAGATTGCCCAGCAGCTCACAGCGAAGGGGGAAGAGGTGATTCTGGCCATCATCGAATCCTGGCATCCGCGATCCTACCTGACTCACTGGAGCCGGCCGCCCTATTTGCTGTGGCCTCTCCTGTTCGTGGCCATGAAGGTGGCGACGTACTATCGTCTCATGCGTAAACTACCACGCCAGGAATGGCTGATGTTTTGGAGAGGGAAGTTGAAACGACTCTGGGGTCTCATGCACCATACCGAAGCCGCCGAACATCAAGATGAATTTTTATACAAAGACCAGGTGACCTATGCCACGTTCCACGCCGTGGCGCGGTACGACTTGAAACCGTTTCGAGGGCAGGTGCTCAATGTGATTGCCTCCAAACATCCGCTCACCAATTCCACCGACGACACGCGATTGGTCTTCGGCGAATCCGCAAGGGGAATGAGCCGAACAATGTATTTGCCCGCCGAAGACTCCGGCCGTCTCTTCGTCGCCCCGCATGTGCAGGAATTGGCCGTCCAGCTCAAGACCTTTTGGCAGGACGCCTGGGTGCAGCTCCAGCGAAAGCCGGATAATGAGGGGAAGGGGCCGTCATCGAGAGCGGCCTAACGAGATGCTGACACAGGCCGTCAGCGTGGTTCTCGCGGCGCACAGTGGCTCAACATACTAAAATAAGCACGCCTCGCGTCGTTGCTTGCTGCGGCCGCGCTAGTCGGCCGTTTGATCATCCCGAGGTACGACGGAATCACGACCATGATGAAAATGTACCGGTTCCTCCAGTTTCTCCTGCGCGGCGCCAGAACCATGATGGTGCTGATGGTGCTGACCGGGCTCTTGGCCGGGCTCTCCAGCGTGGGACTTCTGGCGGTCATCAACAAGCTGATCAACGGTGCCGGATCGACCTCGGACGTGTTCGCGGTGGCGTTCATCGGGCTGGCCCTGTTGAAAGTGGTCTCGAACTATCTATCGCAATTGCTGCTGGTCAAATTTGCCCAGGAAACCATTTTGAATCTGGGCATGGAGCTCTGTTGGAAAGTGGTGCGCGCGCCCTATCGCACGCTGGAGCGGCGTGGAGCGCATGAAATTCTGGCGACACTGACGGATGACACGAATGCCATGGCCTGGGCGGTGAACGGCTTGCCGGGCTTGGCTATCAATGTGGCTATTTTGGCCGGGTGCTCGGTCTATCTCGCCTGGCTCTCCTGGCAGGCCTTTCTGGGTGTGATTGTCTTGGCGGTGCTGGGGTTGCTGGGGTACCGCCAGCTCTACAATCGTGTCCTGCAGTCGTCTCTCGCCGTGCGCGACGCGAAAGGCGCGCTCTTCGAGCATTTTCGTAGCCTGACGGAGGGAATGAAGGAGCTGATGCTGCATCGCGGGCGGCGCGAAACCTTCGTCGCCTCGGATATCAGGCAGGCCGCCGAGTCGCTGCGTCATCACAACCTCATCACGACCAAGCAGTATCTCGCGACTGATTCATGGACGCAGGTACTCTTCTACGGATTGATCGGCGTCATCCTCCTCCTGTTTCCAAGGCTTTTGGCTCTGTCCGGTGAGTCCCTGACCGGATATGCCTTCGCCATGCTCTACATGATCGGTCCGATGTGGGGCTTGCTGGGGATGGTGCCGGCGTTGAGTCGGGGGCAGGTGGCGCTGGAGAAGATCGAAGGTCTGGGGTTGGCGTTGGACGAGGGGAATCCTGAGGGTGGTGCGGAGCGGCCGGTTGCCCAGGGCGCGCAATGTGTGGAGTTTTCCAACGCCATGTTCTCCTATGAGCCGAAGGATGAGGGCGAGCGGTCGTTTACGCTCGGACCCTTGGATGTGACCTTGGCAACCGGCGAGCTGGTCTTTATCATCGGAGGCAACGGCAGCGGCAAGTCGACATTTGTGAAGGTGCTCACGGGACTCTATCTACCACAGCAGGGAGCCGTGAAGCTCAATGGTGAAACGATTGCACCTACGACTCAGGATTGGTACCGGCAGCATTTTGCCGCGGTCTTTTCAGACTTCTACTTGTTCAAGAAACTGCTGGGACTGGATCCTTCGCTGATTGCCAGCCAAGCCGACGGATGGTTGAAGACGCTGCGAATTGAGCATAAGGTCACGATCCAGGACGGGGAATATTCCACGATCAATTTGTCTCAGGGACAGCGCAAGCGGCTGGCGCTGGTCACGGCGATGCTGGAAGATCGGCCCTTTTATGTGTTCGATGAATGGGCGGCCGATCAGGATCCTCAGTACAAGGAGGTGTTTTACGGTGAGCTGCTGCCGGAGTTGCGGGCCAGGGGAAAAGGTGTGATCGTCGTGACTCATGATGACCGGTATTTCCATGTGGGCGACCGCGTGCTGAAACTGGATGAAGGCAAGCTTGTAGAAGCTTCGAACGGGATCACCCGCGGTACCACGCACCGAACCGGACCGATGCTCAAACCGGTTGCTCGCCCGTCGGCGTGAAGAGGGCTTCGTTCGTCATGTCTATTGCGTTGTGGCTGCTGTGCTGATTCCTTCTACCACCTCTCTCCCATCTCCAGGTTTCTCTCGGCAGGATGTGCATGTCTGGTTCTGCGACCTGTCCCGACATGAACTCGACCGTGCCGCCCTCGTCGCGCTGCTTTCAACGGATGAGCAGCATCGGGCCGCTCGGTTTGCCTTTGATAGGGATCGTCAGCGATTCATGCTGTCACATGGGCTACTGCGGCTGATTCTGGGCCGCTATGTGGGGGAAGAGACCGGACAGATTCAATTTGAAATGGGAGCTCACGGCAAGCCGTCTCTACGGCGTCGGGCTCATACCTGTCAGCCGATTGAGTTCAGCCTGTCCCACTCAGGCCAGTATGCCGTGGTGGCGGTGGCGGACGGGCGAGCGGTCGGTGTGGACGTAGAAGTCTGCCGCCCTGATGTGGATGCGCTCAAACTGGCCCAGCGATTCTTTGCTCCCGGCGAATCGCAGCGGATCGCGCAAGTTCACGCTCAGGAGCAGCCGGGCATGTTCTATCGTTATTGGACCGGCAAGGAAGCCTATCTCAAAGGGCGAGGCGTGGGGCTGTCTTATGGGTTGGACCGGTTCGAATTGCTGTTCGATGATCAGCTAATGCAGGCGCAGGTGCGTTTAACGGAATCGGGCATTCTCGACAGGGATTGGTCGGTGCAATCCTTACAGCTAGGCGAGCAGGTCGCCGGAGCGATCGCGGTCGAAGGCGAAGCCTGGCAGGTGCAGGTGTTCGATGCGATGGCGTTGTTTCGTTAACCCGGATTATTCATGGATGCCGTCGCGAGGCGTTCGAGACTGAAGCCCGCCGGGGTTTTTCGCAAGTAAGGCCGAGGTAGGCGTACTTGCAGTCCGTCGAGGAGGCCGAACGAGAAAAGTCTCGCCGGGCGAGAGGATCGGACGATGGAGCAGGTATGCATGAATAGTCCGGGTTAAGCATTCTCCGGCCTTGTCGCGTCCTTCCGCAGTTCCCGAAAAAACTCCTGCAAGAGGCGCTGACTGTCCTCGGCGCATAGCCCAGCGATGACTTCCACGCGATGGTTCAGGCGAGGCTCGAGTGGAATGTTCATGATGGACCCGCAAGCGCCGGCCTTGGGATCGGTCGCGCCGAACACCAGTCGTGGAATACGAGCCAGCACGATGGCGCCGATGCACATGGTGCAGGGTTCAAGTGTGACGTAGAGCGTCGTGCCGGTGAGCCGCCAGCTTTTCGTCTGCTTCGCTCCTGCCTGAATCACCATCAATTCCGCATGGGCCGTAGGGTCCTGCTGGGTTTCCCGGCGATTGTGGGCTTCCGCGATCACGAGGCCATCGCGCACCAATAGGGCGGCGATTGGCACCTCACCGATCAATGGCGCGGCGCGAGCCAGCGTTAAGGCCTGTTGCATGAAACGATAGTCGAGATCGTCGGAAGGAGGCATGGTGTTCTCGGCCAGGGGCACGGATGTCAGAACGCGGCGGCGGGCTTTTTCCACGTCCTGCTAGATCTGGCCGACTAAGTAAATGGCGCCCGTCGGCTGCGGAAGACCGCCATCCGGCTCTACGGTCACGGCGAACTTCTTCATGCGTGAAAACTCATGAAGGTTCTTGATCAGCATGCGGCCCTTCTGTCCGGTATCCAGGCCGAAGACCCCGGCGCTGACGGGTTTGTCGTCGATCGCCCAGAGTTGATAGACCTTGCCGTTCGGTAATGCCGGCAGATTAAAGGCATAGAGCCAGGCCTTTTTGGTGACCGGGTCGAACAGCAGGAACGCGCCGGCTGATTTCGCCATCTCGGATCCTGAAAGCGAGACGACTTTGGATGCCGGATTCTTGAAGAAACTGGTGAACTCCTCATTCTGGCGGGCCAGCCGTTGCAGGGAGCTGTCGCGCTGGGTCAACTGCGTCCGCACATCCTCCAATTCAGCCTCCCGTTGGATCACCTGATCCCGCAGTTCGGCGAGTTCAGTGGCGCGTTGGTCCAGCTCTGACTTGAG
>JBDTWG010000227.1:0-6139 GCA_040006855.1 Nitrospira sp. | reverse complement strand
TTCAGGGTGATGTTCGAATGGATATGGTACTACATCACCTTCAAACCAGGGGCAAGATTGATCTACTGGAAGGACCGTCGTAATAGCCGGCAGTAAACAATGGCGCCCGCCCATGAAGTGACGGGCGCCTCATTCAATCGTTGCCCTCGACCGTATTCATATCGGCTTCGCGGCAGTATCACGTCATTTCTTTGGAGATGGTGAGCCGCCTGAGTTGGGAGGAGGCGTCGCTTCGCTGGGATTCGTCTTCTTCTCAGGATCGATGGCCATATGAGGATCCACCACGGGCGGCGTCACGATTGCTTTCGAATTGGGAACGGTATCCGGTTGTTTTTGAATCCCTGGATCAATCTTCGACGGTGGCGCCGGTGGTTGGGGAGGTTGAGCATGAGGTGGCTGATTCCGCTCCATCGGTACTGGCCCAGTATCGGCTGCCAGCGCCTTCACGGGAGAGGGTAAAAGAACAATTGCCGCTAATAAAAAGAGAGCCCGTACGACCATCTGTACCTCCGGATAGAAAGATCCCTCGTACAGTGAGTGTACCGGCCCCCAATTCATGTCGGCACTAGGCGTATCCCTAGACCAACTTCCAATTCTACAGAGTGGATTATTTCTTTTTGGCTACGCTGGCACTTTTCATGACCCGCGTCACGGCGCGCTCGACGTTGCCAATCGCCTTTCCCAGCACGGTACCCACGGCTCGACCCATTTGTTTAGCCTTGCGAGTAGCGCTCGTTGACGCAGCGGTGGCTTTCTTCGATTTTTGAACAACTTGCTTCACTACCTTTTTGGCCTTGGTCGTCGCCGCGCCGACCGCGGACTTCGTTTTCCGCTTGATGGCTTTGGCCGCGGGGCCGACCTTCATGCGGCGTGCGGAAGCTTTGAGCGAAGATATCTTGCGGGTGCCGGTCGTTTTTTTCGCGGTCGTTTTTTTCAAGGTCTCTCCTGTTATGAGGGTGAATGAGGATCATTCGCGACAATGGCGAGAGCATACAAGTTTGAAAAGCGACACACAAGAACAGATTCAACCAATGACACGATCGGACGAGTGAAAGGGGTTGTTTAGGAGAAGGCTGGCTTGTAGAGTCTAGAGACATCTTGCGCCTCACGCGCATCAACCATACTTAGGGTGATAGGTGCATGACCGTCCCATCCAAAATTGAAGACTACGCGCTCATAGGAGATACCCATACGGCGGCCCTCGTGTCTCGGGATGGATCGCTGGATTGGATGTGTTTGCCGCGCTTTGATTCGCCGGCCTGCTTCGCTGCCCTCCTGGGGACGACTGACCATGGCCGATGGTTGCTCACCGCAAGCGGCGAGATCTCGACGATTCGGCGGCGCTATCGCGGAGATACGCTGGTGCTCGAGACGCAGTATGTGACAGAGACCGGCACCGCCATGGTCCTCGACTTCATGCCGCCTCGCGATCGCGAAATCAATGTGGTTCGTATTGTCATGGGGGTGAAGGGCACGGTGCGGATGAGGATGGAGATGACCATCCGCTTCGATTATGGATCGATTGTGCCATGGGTCAGCCACGAAAGACGGCTGCTCAAGGCCGTCGCCGGACCGGACTCGGTCTATTTGCAGACCGAGGTTGAATTGCGTGGGGAGGGATTTACGACGGTGGCTGATTTCACAGTCTCTGAAGGACAGGAAATTCCCTTTACCCTTACCTGGCGCGCGTCCCACGACGGTCCTCCGCGTCAGGTGATCACCGAACGGGCGCTCTCCGAGACCGAACAGTGGTGGAAGAAGTGGTCGTCGCGTTGTACCTATCAAGGCCCCTGGCGGGATGCGGTCATCCGTTCGCTGATTACCCTGAAGGCACTGACCTACGCTCCGACCGGAGGAATTGTGGCTGCGCCAACCACGTCTCTTCCAGAACAACTGGGCGGAGTACGCAACTGGGATTATCGTTATTGCTGGATCCGAGACGCGACCTTCACCCTCTATGCCTTGCTATCGGCCGGATACAAAAGTGAAGCCAAGGCCTGGCGTGAATGGCTGCTGCGAGCCGTCGCTGGAAAACCGTCAGATTTGCAGATTATGTACGGAATCGGCGGCGAACGCCGCTTGCCCGAGATCGAGCTGAGGTGGTTGCCCGGCTATGAACAATCTGCTCCGGTGCGCATCGGGAATGCGGCTTCGCAGCAGTTCCAGCTGGATGTTTATGGCGAGATCATGGATACATTGCACCAAGCCAGGGAATTGGGCTTGGCGCCGGATGAGGATTCTTGGCGGGTGCAGCATGCCCTCATGGAATTTCTCGAGTCGGCATGGGATCGTCCGGATGAGGGAATTTGGGAAGTGCGAGGCCCGCGTCGGCACTTTACCCACTCCAAGGTGATGGCCTGGGTGGCGGTCGATCGGGCCGTCAAGGCGATTGAGCGCTGTGGAGTCGAGGGGCCGCTCGAACGATGGCGCGCGCTCCGCGCCACAATCCACGACCAGGTCTGCCGTGAAGGGTATGACTCGAACCGCGGAACCTTCGTGCAATATTACGGCTCCAGCGCGCTGGACGGCAGTCTGCTGATGATTCCACTGGTGGGATTTCTGCCTCCGTCCGACCCGCGCGTCCGCGGCACCCTGCAAGCCATCGAGCGAGATCTGAAGGTGGAAGGCCTGGTCATGCGTTATCGCCCTGCGGTCGAAGTGGATGGATTGCCCGATGGCGAGGGCGTGTTTCTGCCCTGTTCATTTTGGTTGGTCGACAATTTGGTGCTGGCCGGACGGCGAGATGAGGCTCGCGAACTCTACAGTCGGCTGGTTGGACTGGGCAACGATGTCGGCCTGCTCTCGGAAGAATACGATCTGAAGCATAAACGGCTGGTGGGGAATTTTCCGCAGGCTTTTTCTCACGTGTCCTTGATCGATTCGGCCTATGGCTTCTCGCGCGTCGAGAGTCCATCTGAACACCGTCAGCGGAGTTAACCAGGCCGCGTATGTGGTCTGGGTCGTGAGGACGTCTATGGATCGTAACAGGTCATTCGTGTTCAGCGCGGTTCTTGCCGCATCCATCGCGGCATATCCTGATAGGTTGCTTGCCGGGATGGCCGAGGGTGTCTCACGGTCGGATGCCGCGACGGAGCATGGGCCGAGCAAATCGCCGGTGGCAGAAGGGGTCATCGAGCGGTATGTTCTCGACCCGCGGGGAGAAATCGAAGGATTGCTGCTGGCAGACGGCTCTCATATGTACGTGACGTCGCGCGCTGAGAAAGAATTACTTCGGGTCCTGACACCCGGAGATCGTGTGCGGGTCTATGGTCGGCGTACACAGAATGAAGGACTGTTGCAGGCCGATGTGATCAAAAACCTTACCAAGGGAACGACCTTTGTCGTGCCGTTACGCCTGGATCTTCCCATGCAGGAGCAGGAACGGCGGTTGTCCGTGACTGAAATGAATGCCAAGGGGACGATTCGTGTTCTGCTGTACCACGCATTGAGGGGGATCGTGCAGGGGATGGTGTTGTCAGATGAGACGCAGGTACGCCTGCCGCCTGATACCAGCGCAGAGCTTCGTCGATCCTTGCATGTCGGTGACTCGGTGACGATCAGGGGAAATGGGACCACCAACAAGTTTGGCCGCGCGATCGAGGCGCTTGCCATCGGCAGAGATATGGGATCCCTCGTTCCGCTGGATGCTTCTCTTCGCGGCCTGCCTTAACGAACAACTCGCTCGCGTCCCTATTTCACCCTGGGTGATACCTGTTCGATTCTCCAGATCGGGCCGTTTTGATAGAGGCTCCCCTCAAACCGCACAAAAGCCGGGACGTCTTTTTTTATCAACCAGAAATGATAATCCGGTGGGGTTTTGCCGAAAATCGAAGCGACGGCGCCCAGGAACCAGCCCAGGCGAGGTTTCAAGACATAGTGCGCGGCCGTGGCTTTAATTTCTTTCCGGTTGGTGTTGCGAGTTTCCTCGGCGTCAATCAGCTTCAACTCGACCTCATATAGTTTCGGCTCCGGACCGAAAACCACCATATGGATGGACGCACCGGTTTTGCCGCGAAGGTTTTTTAACGCAGTAATGGTCATGCCGTTATAGACATCAGCAGGGAGGTCCAGATGGCCGGAGATCACCTGCTCATGAGGGGCTTTCTCATGCTGCCGGACTTGATATTGGCCGGTCTCTCCATTTAATGAGATGGTGAGAGGCTCGGGAAAGGCAGGTCCTCGCTGATTCAATTGATAGTTCAGCAGAGCGAGGTGTTTTTTTTGCGAGAACGTGACGGTCTCGTCGTAAAGCGAACCATCTGTGAAGCGGAAAGTGAGGCGACTCGCCAGCCGATCGGCTCCTGTCGTGACCTGACTGAGTTCTCCATCCGCAAGTTTCTTCCCATCCAGTGTTGTGAGAGTCACGAAGCCTTCGCTGACGCCTTCAGGGTAGAGCACTTCAACCGGCGCAGCGAAGAGATCGGTGGACAAGATGAAAATTATTCCGGCCAGGAAGGCATAAGTCACCAGCCCTGTGAGCCAGTTGAAAGAAATCCGGTCGGGGATGTAGTGCTGTGGGTGCTGTCGTGGTATCACTTAAAAACCATACATCGAGCCGCGGGGTTTCAGTACTGGTAATGTGCCTAGTCACTCCACTCCGCAGGTCCTTACCAGAGATGGTTCGAGACGTAGCGAGTGGAGCTTGAATTATTTCTCTTATATGGGGTGTCCTGTCGTTGTCGCAGTAAAATACCCGGCGAAATGCGCCGTATGTCCAGGGATTTCACTAGGGGGCACCTGTATAACTCATGTCTTATAAGGATACATCATTGAGATCAGCGGGGATCTCCTGTCGTCAAGGGAGCATATAAATCCAATATGGGTGTGACGTATTGTGGATGGTTCGTGACATATGCCTGGAGGATCATAACGTGGGCCGTGATTGCCCTTGCTATACCTGGGATCGGGCAATGGGCCGCACAGGCGGAAGAGCCGACTCCCATCGCGGGTGAAGCATTTCGTACGACTCTATTCGGCGAAGAAATTTATGTGCCGCCCCGCGACCGCAGGAGTGTGACGGCTGTGAGCTTCGGCATTCAAGCTATTCCGAATGGACCGAGCTACCAAGAGGTCCTGCCGTTCGGAGCCCTATACATTTGGCGTAACTGGGATAACGATAACCGACGGCTCCGCGGGACGTTCTCCGGCGTGGTGAACGACGTCGATTACACCATCGGCTTGCGGGACCACCCGAACTGGTCGCTACTGTTTACGTGGGACAATTTCATTCTGCCCTTTGGGCGCTCGGAATTCGTGCAAGGGCAGCGTCAGCGAGGAACGGAATTGGAATGGAGTTATGCCTTTGCCGGCGCGGGATTAGGCTATCGGTTGCCGGTCCACCCCTTCCGCCAGGACAGCGCCGTGAATATGTCACTGACGTATGAAGCCGGCTATCGGTGGTTCAAGGGAACCGGTCACACATCCGCAGACTATGGTGTCCCCAAAGACACGTACGAGGGGCGGATCCATTTTCGTATCCGTGCCGATTCCATGAAGCGAAATCTGATGGAACTGCCCCATGAGGGTTTCACCATGGGTGGAGATTTTATCCATGGCCACCGGGCGAAATGGGATCAATGGGGAGGGGCACCGTTCGACCGGCCTGATGTTAAGAAAGAGCGGACCTACCTACAGGGTACCGCCTACGCCTTGATGGCAACCGGCCTTCCGTTCATCGAGAGCGACAAACACCGCCTGCTGACCAGCATTCATGGAGGAATCGGGAAAGATCTGGACCGCTTCTCGGCGTTTCGTCTCCCAGGACGGCCCACCGGGTATGAATGGGAGGCCATCTCCCTCCCCATGATCCATGGCGTGGCGTTTAACGAACTTTTCCCGACAAAGTACGCCGTGGCTAATCTGCAGTATCGCTATGAGGCGTTGTTTTTTCTGTATCCCTATGTGGAGGCGACCTGGGGGTTGGTCGAGCGGCCTGTTTTCACCAACAATGCCGCGACGGCGATCAAAAGTGTCACGGATTCGTTGCCCACGCTAGGAGGGGGCCTGGTCACCGGCGCGCCATGGAAATCTCAGCTTGAACTGAATTACACGTATAATTTTGGCATTTATCGTGATCCAGGAGGCGCGCCACCGACCAAAGGCGGACATGGGCTGATTTTGTTCTGGTCGAAGGAAATAG
>JBDTWG010000226.1:0-6145 GCA_040006855.1 Nitrospira sp. | reverse complement strand
TGCAGGTTGAATTGCGAAAGGCGAACGAATGACGAAGAAAGCCGACATCGATTTGCTCATTTTCGATCTCGATGGCACGCTGATCGAATCGAAATGGGACATTGCCGACAGTGTGAATTTGACCTTGCGCGATCTGGGAGTGCCGGAGCGTACGCAGGAAGAAATATTCGGATTCGTGGGAGACGGTGTGAAGAAACTGTTGCGCTTAGCGGTTGGAGAAGGCAACAAGGATTTATACGACGAGGCCTTGCGGATATTCCGTGGTCACTATCTGGCGCATTGCTTGGATCGCACCACGTTCTATCCCGGGATTGATCGTGTGCTGACGCATTTCTCGAACAAGCAAAAGGCGGTGGCGACCAACAAGTCGATTGAATACACGAACGTGATTTTGAACGGCCTCGGCCCGCAGCACTTTGTGTATGTGGTCGGGGGAGACCATGGCTTCGGTCTCAAACCGGAGCCAGGCATGTTGATGCATGTGATGGAACAACTCGGAGTCACGAAGGACCGTACGGTGCTGGTCGGTGATAGCACGAACGATATCAACGGCGGTCATAACGCGGGCATTCGCGTCTGCGCGGTAGGGTATGGTATGGGCAATCGCCAAAAGATGGCGGCTTGCCAGCCGGATTGGTTCATTGAACGACCGGAAGAATTGATGGAGCTTTTCATATGATCAGCATTACACGAGCACGAATAGCAGCCGTCCTGATCGTCGCCGCGGCTCTCGCGGCAACCACGCCAAGCCACGCGGCCTCTCCAAGCCTGGCGGACCGCGTCATTGAGCACAAGTTGGCCAATGGCATGACCGTGCTGATGGTGGAACGGCATCAAACCCCGATTGTCAGCATCAACATGACGTTTGGAGTCGGTGGCGTCAATGAACAGGTTGGGCAAACGGGACTGGCGCATCTGTATGAACACATGGCCTTCAAAGGCACGCGAACGGTTGGGACGAGAGATTTCGAAAAGGAACAAGCGGTGCTGGACGAATTGACTCAGGTCGGGACGGAGCTCGAACAGCGTGAACGTGAAGAAGCGGCTCGCGCGCACACGGAAGGCAAGACGCCGGCCTTTTCCCAGTCCGTGCAGGAGCTTCAGTGGCGATTCAAGGAATTGCAAGAGAAGGCGGGCGAGTATGTCGTGGGCAATGAGATGGCGCTGCTCTATCAGCGCCATGGAGGGGTCGGGCTCAATGCATCCACCGGCAAGGACATCACGCGATACGTGATCAGCCTTCCGGCCAACCGATTGCCGCTCTGGGCGGCGTTGGAATCCGATCGGATGGCGCGCCCCGTCCTGCGGGAGTTTTATAAAGAGCGTGGCGTAGTGATGGAGGAGCGGCGGCTCCGAACCGACGACAGCCCGAACGGGCTGCTCTATGAGACGTTCACGTCCACCGCGTTCCAAGCCCATCAGTATGGCGTGCCGACCATCGGCTGGGGTTCGGACATTCTTTCCCTCACGCCGGCTGCGACAGAGGCGTTCTTCAAGACCTATTACGGGCCGAATAATGCGACCGTGGCGATCGTCGGCGATATTAATCCGAAAGAGGTCATTGCCCTCATCGAGGGAACATTCGGCAAGATCCCGGCTGCGCCTCCGATCCCAGCCCTGGTAACGGAAGAGCCTCCGCAGCGCGGGGAGCGACGGGTAGAAATTGAATTCGATGCCGAACCGGCGCTGGCGATCGGGTATCACAAGCCGACCATCGGCCATCCCGATGATTTCGTATTCGACGTGATCGACGAAGTGCTGACGGAAGGCGTGACGTCGCGCCTCTACAGCACGCTCGTGCGCGACAAACGGTTGGCGGCGTCTGTGTTGTCCGATACGAACTACCCGGGTGTGCGCGCGCCGAACCTGTTCGTGATTGCTGCCACGCCGCTTGCCCCGCACAGTACGGCGGAGCTGGAGGCGGCGATTTATGAAGAACTCGAACGGCTCAAGACCGAACCGATTTCGGCCAAGGAATTCGAGCGCGTCCTCAACGGATTGGATGCGGATCTGGTGCGGTCGTTGCGGTCCAATGGTGGCCTCGCCTCGCAGCTGGCGTTTTATCAGACGGTGGCCGGGAGTTGGCGCTATGTGGTGAATGCACGCGACCGGATCGCGGCTGTCACACCCGCTGATGTGCAACGGGTGGCATCTCAGTATTTGACCAAACCGAATCGAACCGTCGGGGTCCTGGTCAAGAAGGTGCCCGACAAAAAAATGGCGGCTGCGGGCGAGGTGCAGCCATGACCTATGGAAGCCGTATTGGATTGGACATGACAGGTCGGGCGACCATGGGAGGGGAGACAGGCATGCTGAAAAAGCTGAATGGAATGTCGCTGGTGACCATGCTGTTGGTGCTGGTCACACAGATCGCGCCAGGATTGGCGGCGGACCTTGCGCCGAATGATCCGCGCGCGATGCGTTTCCCGACCGTCAATTTCAACCCGCCCGATGCGGATCGCGTCGTGCTGGACAACGGCATGGTCGTCTACCTGCTTGAAGATCACGAACTTCCGCTCGTCACAGTGAACGCCACGCTCAGAACCGGCAGTTGGCTGGACCCGGCGGAGAAGGTCGGCTTGGCCGGAATGACCGGCGCCGTGATGCGAACGGGCGGCTCGGCAGGGATGTCTCCCGAAGAGATCGATGAAGAGCTCGAACAGTTGGCCGCGAACGTGTCGATCAGTTTTGCCAAAGAGTCCGGGTCCGCCTCCCTGGATGTGTTGAAGAAGGATCTGAAGCGCGGGATGCAGATCTTTGCCGATTTGTTGCGCCGGCCGGCATTTGAGCAGAGCCGCGTCGATCTGGCGAAGTTACAAGCGCTGGAAGGTATCCGCCGCCGTCAGGACAGTCCAGGTTCCATCGTCGGACGGGAGTTCGCCAAGCTGCTCTATGGCGGCATGCATCCCAGTGCCCGAGAGACCACGATTCGCTCGATCGACTCAATCACGCGTGAGGACCTCGTGGCCTTTTATCAGCTCACGGTTCACCCGAATGGGATCATTCTTGGCGTCACCGGTGACTTCGAGAAGACCTCCATGCTGGCCTTGCTGCGTGAAGTCTTCGGCGATTGGGCCAAAGGCACCGTGCCCGACGTCGCGATTCCCGCTGTGCCCGAGACCGACTTTAAGACCAGCGCGGTGCGGTTCGTGAATAAGGACACGTCACAGACGCACTTGCGGGTGGGACATCTGACCATTAAAGAGACCGATCCCGATTACGTGGCGGTGGCGATCGCCAACGACATTTTGGGCGGCAGTTCGTTCCGCAGCCGGCTCTTCAACGATGTGCGCACGAAACGTGGCTTGGCCTACTCCGTGGGAAGCGGCCTCCGCGCGAGCGTGTATGATCAGGGAGTGTGGCTCATGCGTGCCGAAACCAAGCTCTCCTCGACTCAGGAGGTCGTGAATCGCTTCGTGGCGAACATGGAGCGGATGCGGAATGAGCCGGTGACCGATCTTGAGCTGGAGGAAGCCAAGGAAGCCTATGTGAATTCCTTTGTCTTTTCGTTCACCAGCGCGTCGAGCATTGTGAGCCGCCTGATGGATCTCGAATATGACGGGCTGCCGAAAGATTGGCTGCAGCAGATTCGCGACAAGGTAATGAAGCTGACGAAAGAGGATATTCAACGGGCGGCGAAGGCCCATTTCAATCCCGATCGATTGCGGATTTTGGCCGTCGGATCCGGCGAGGCCCTGTCGAAAGTGCTCGCGGGTTTTGGAGACGTGACGGAAATTACGCTGGCGCCGGAGAGTTGAGGGAGGGAGCGGGCAGGTCGAGTGGCTCTTTGCTCGCGCAACGCGCGGCCTCGGAAGGCCCTCGTTGGACGCGGGCAGTGAGAGCCACCTCGACCTGCCAGCTCATGGTGGAGGGTGTAGAAACTGTGTTCGTCCGATGCTCGCAGGGAAGGACAATGTGGCCATGCCTCGACGTAAAGTGGCCTTCTCGCATGCTTCTCCCGAGACCAGCGTGGGTTGGTAGGGCGGTACTGTACGAACGCTTTTGAACCTCGATAAGCATTGTTTTGGTTCTTGCATAGGTTGATGTCATGCCACTTGAAGACGAACTGAGCGATATTCTAAAGAAGGCCCGGACGGGGCAGCAGCGGTCGGTCGCCGATGTCGCCCGCGCGAGCAGCTTGCCGGAAGTCGAACTGACTGAGCTGGAGCGCGGCCAGGCCCCGCATGGTCGGGAGCAGGTGCAGGCGGTGGCTCGCGCGCTTGGCCTGAGAGAGGAGCCTCTCGCACAAGTCGCTCAGGGCTGGGTTCCTCATGCTCTGCCCCCGTCGATGGCACATGTGGAAACCGTCCTGGGCTCGATCGGCGGGTATGAGGTCAAAGGTTATGTTGTCCATGATCGAGGCGAGGCCATCCTGATCGATACGGCCTACAATGCCACCGCGATGCTGGACCTTCTGGCGCGGCGCAATCTCCGGCTGCGTGCGATTTGCCTGACTCACGGCCACTCTGACCATGCCGAGGGCATCGAACGCATTCTGAAAGCCGGTGCTGTGCCGGTGTATCTTGGTCCTGACGATCTCGACCTCCTCAGTTGGTGTCCTGCGCAGGATATACAGACTGTGCCAAGTGACGGGGGGATGCTACAGGTCGGCGGGCTGACGGTGCGGTTCATGACGACCCCTGGTCATACGCCGGGCGGAGTCTGTTATCGCGTGGAACAGGCGGACGCACCGGTCTGTTTCGTGGGCGACACACTGTTCGCCGGTTCGATCGGCCGTTCGAATCCTGCCGGGCTCTACCAGACCCATCTCGAATCCGTCCGTGGGCGCGTGCTGACGCTGCCCGCTGATACACTGCTCTTTCCTGGCCATGGGCCCGCTACTACGGTTCGAGAAGAACTGCTCCACAATCCGTTCGCCGCGTAACGTTAGGGGGGGCTCCATGCACCGTGACGAGTCGGGGCTGAATCGGTCTTCGGGTGACCTGATTCCTGCTTCGTCCGATGACAGCGAAGAGGACGAGTGGGTCGATGAAGAACGGCCGTTTTTCTCCAGTGTGATCCTGCCTGGGCTCCTGTTTCTACTGACGGTGTGTACCGTGCTCTGGGCCGGCGCCTACCAAACCAATACGAATCCGCTGGTCGGTCCCTGGAACTTTCTTGTCGAGGACCCGCTTGCCATATGGCGCGGGGTTCCGTTTGCCGCAACTCTCCTCGGCATTCTGGTGACGCACGAACTCGGTCACTACGTACTCTCGCGCATCCATGGTGTGCCGACTTCGCTCCCCCTGTTCGTGCCGGGCCTGCCGCATTTCGTCGGCACGTTCGGCGCCATCATCCGCATGCGGGCGCCCCTGACTGACCGTCGAGCATTGTTCGATATCGGAGTGGCCGGCCCGATTGCCGGATTCGTGGTTGCGGTAGTCGCGTTGGTGATCGGCCTCCGGCTCTCGACGGTTGTTCCGATTCAAACCAGCTTCGGTCTCCATCTGGGAGAACCGTTGCTGTTGCAGTTTGTCTCGTGGCTGGTCATTGGTCCGCTCTCCCCCACGGCGGATGTGGTGCTTCACCCGATCGGTTTTGCCGCCTGGTTCGGGCTCTTCATCACCTCGCTCAACCTGCTGCCGATCGGCCAACTCGACGGTGGCCACGTCGCGTACGCGTTGTGGGGCGCGAGGCAACGCAGTGTGGCGGTCGCTCTCGTGCCGGTCCTCATGGTGTTTGGCTGGCTTGGGTGGAAGGGCTGGTTCTTGTGGGTGGGGTTGGTCGGGATCATGGGATTGGCGCATCCGCCGGTCCTGAATCCCGACCGCGAATTGGGTGGTGCTCGCCTGCTGGTTGGATGGATTGCGTTGGCCATCTTCGCCATGACGTTCTCCTGGGAACCATTTGTGCTCCGCTGACCGATGCATTGTCCAAAATGCGAATGGGAACAGGGCGGTGGTCGCGTTGAGTGTGACCGTTGCGGAATTATTTTCTCGAAATGTGTGGCCCTGCCACAACGCGCGGCTGCGAGGATTCGCCACCCAGTGGCCCACGAATCCCTCTGGTTGACCCTGACTAAGGACTGGCTTCTCACGGTGGAAGAATCGGTCAATCCCTTCTACCTCGCGGGGCGACTGTTGCTCTTTGCCGTGTTGGTTCTGTGGGCCTGGAAGTTCATCACGACCCCCCTCGATACGAACTA
>JBDTWG010000225.1:0-6183 GCA_040006855.1 Nitrospira sp. | reverse complement strand
AAGGGTGTGCTGACTCGATTACGCAGCGCTCTCACGAGTCAAGTGAGCGGGAACTCCGCCTTCCAGACCTTGGGACAAATCGGATTCAAAACCGAACGCGATGGCACGATGACCATTGACGAAGCCAAGTTGGACTCGGCACTGGCGAGTAACTATTCTGCGACGAAATCACTCTTTGTAACTCAACCGACCTCGACCGGAATCGCTCAGCAAATCACGCAAGCGGTGGATCTCTTGGATAGTGTCGATACGGGGGCCTTTACAATTCGAAAGAACGCAATAACCGATCAAATTACTCGAATGACCGCTGAAATAGCCCGTAAAGAAACTATTTCCAGCCAGTATGAAGAACGCCTTCGACTTCAATATGCATCTCTGGATGGTCTCCTTCAACAAATGCAAGCGCAAACCAGCTCGCTACAGCAGCTGAGATAACCACTAAGGTCAACCATGATTGCCAATGCCGCCAACGCCTACCAGCAGACCCAAGTGATGACCGCGAACCGGGTGCAACTGATCGTGTTGCTCTATGACTCCGCCATTCAGTCATTGGAACTGGCACGAGAAGCCATTCTCACCAACAACTATAAGGACAAAGCCCGTTTTCTCGATCGCAGCATTGCGATCGCGGGGGAACTGTCCAGCGTCTTGGATTTTGAGCGGGGCGGGGAGATCGCCGTCTCGTTGCACCGGCTCTACGATTACATAGTGCAACAGTGCATTCAAGCCAACCTACGGCACAATGGCAAACACCTGGATGGGCCGATACGCTGCCTGAGTACCTTGCGCGAGGGCTGGCAGGTTGTCGCTCGGCAGGAAGTGGTGGCCCATGTCGGCAGCTAGACAGCACTCTCCGCATCAACTCTCCGATCGTCAGACCGTCGAGCTTCTCACACAACAAGCCTTTGAGGCATCGCAAGCAGGCGATTGGGACCGAGTTGCCACCTGCTATGAGAGTCGAGGAATCACCCTGCAAACCTGTGTCCTTGATCAGGCCCTGGCGCACCGTGTCATGGCCCTGGACGAACAAGTCCGTGCAGCGGTGCTGGTGGCACAAGCCGCCATCTCCAGTTTGCTCGCCGACACCGCGCAGGTGAAACATCAACTTCGCCGTCTACGAGAAAGCGCCGGACACGTGTCTCCGGTACAGGGAGTCATGCATCGTGAAGCATAATGTCTCCGGAATCCAGCCAGCGGTTGCCTACACGACATCCCATACTCTGATGCCGGAGTGAGCGATCCTGATTAGACACATCCTTTCTAGCGCCCAATATGCCACGGAAGGCAGATACTCTACCCACGAATCCACATAAGCTCGCGCGCGAACGAGCGGGTACGCGTTCCGTGCAACTTCTCGATTCGCATCCTACTTCAGTAGAAAATCTCTCTTGCGCGCGACATCCTATCAACCTGGCTCGAGCCGCAAACCAACCGACTATTTATAGGAGAAGCGCTTCATGACTCCCCCAAGGGACCTATCCGGGACATTTCCTCACGTTGACGCCAAGAATGAAGAGCGGCGCGAATGGTTGCGCATCGACGATCGGCTGCTCCTCGAGTATCGACTGGTCGATGAGTCTGCAGAGGCGATGAATCGTTATCTTCCCCCGGCCACCGAAGACACAATTGTCACGGCCGTTTCGAAACCGACGGTGGATCTATTGGCTGCGGCGGGCGAGACCTTCGCGGGCTCTCCCTTGTTGCCCTGGGTGTCGAAGATCGACTGGATGCTCGAAACGATTCTGAAGTCGCTCGCCAAAAGCCACCCCGGAAGTGTCCAGATAGCACGGTTGACCGAAGTGGATATCAGTGCCGGCGGTGTGGGCTTCAACACTCCACGCCAATTCCAATCGGATGACGTGTTGGCTCTCAAGCTTATTCTTCCACCGTTCAGTATGATTGAGACGGCCGCGCGGGTTATTCGAGTGACTGAGGTAGGGAAGGGAGAGTCAGGATACCATGTTGCGACGCAGTTTGTTGATCTGGCGGGCGACGACCAGGAACTGATCATTCGTCACATTCTTCAGGTGCAAGCGGAACGATTGCGGGCAAGGAGAGCGGCCCACTGAGACCTCCTGCTAGGCGGCCTGTTCTGGTGGCACCGGAGTCCCGGATAAGACCGGTTCTATGGCGGGGCGGGTGATGAGGCTGAGAAGTTTCTGAGCCGCCTGCTCAAGGGCCAGCGAAGCCGGTGCTGTCGGCTCAAACTCAACGACCGGAAGATAACTGCGAACCGCACGCGTCATAGCCGGATCATCCGGAATCTCGCCCAGCATCGTCAGATCGCCCCCGACATATTCTTTCAGCAGTTTCTTCAACTGCAGCACGTTGACCCGAGACTTACCTGAAACGCGGTTGACGATCAGGTGGGGCTGAAACCCCTGCAGCGTCCGGCTCGCCGTCTCTCGAGCGTTCGGATCGGTCTCTCCGACCGCCTGAATGACCTCCTCAATACTGCAAAAGTCGCGATCGGAAAGCGCCTCGCTGACGGCATCCCGCGATAAAAATGCTGACAGAACGCGGCGAATGGCGGCCAGCTTGATAAACCGATACAGATCGAGGACAGAGGTCGGATCCGGAGTGGCCACCGTCAGGTAATGATCGGCCATAAGAAAAAAATCGAGCGCATGGTAACTGGTGCCTGCGCCGATGTCGACGAGGATGACATCCGCCTGAAGTTGTCGAAAGTGACGGATGAGTCGCTTTTTCTTGGCATAGGGAAGATTCGCCGTGGCCAGGGTGTCGCCCGTGCCGGGGATCAGGTGGAGGAAGGGATGCGCCGAGACTGGCTGAAGGACATCTTCAAGGCGCTCGACACGACGTTCGATAAAGTCGGTCAAGGTGAGGGGAGGGTGCAACATGCCGAACAGAATATGGGCGTCGGCGCCTCCCACGTCAAGATCGGCCAGCACCACCCGCTTCCCCTTCTTCGCCAGCAACATCGATAAGTTAGCGGCCATCACACTTTTACCGACACCGCCCTTCCCTGAACCCACCGACACGATAGTCGCCATACGCACCGATCTCTCGCGCTTGTGTAAATTTGCCATTCTTTCTTTCGGTCCCTAAGGGACAAAACATGAGTGGAGGTGGTGGGAACGCTTAGACGGTCTCCCCAGCAGCCTGCTATGCAACCGACGGTTCCTATTTCACCCCATTGTCCACAAACTGGCAACTAAAGTTTGAGACGGTGCCCACCGATACCATATCCGTCATGAACGATGCCATCGCAGCAACAACCAAAGTTAATGTCGACAGTGCACCGGCCTTGGAGAGCGAGATTTTGACCGTGATGGAGGTGGCGCGATTTCTGCGCGTGCCAAAGTCCACGGTCTATAAGCTCGCCCGATTGGGGCAGCTCCCGGCTTCTAAAATCGGGAAGCATTGGCGTTTTCTCCGGCGCGACATTCACGACTGGATGCACAACCGGACCCAGCAGAACTGATCTCTCCCAGGGGACGGATCAATGTGGGGCTGGGAGGACCAGGAGAGCTCGGATACCGAAGGTATTCGAGGCGCGGGCCCTATCACCCCAATGGGTTAGGAGAGGCAGTTAATGGCCGACACAAACACGGTGAGAAAAACGGACGCACCGACGCCCAAACTGTCTCCTGAGACGTTCAAACAGCTTGGAGATCTGATTTACGAAATGACCGGCATTCATTTTCAAGATAACAAAACCTATCTCTTGGAAAGTCGGTTGTTGCCTCGCCTGAAAGCCTGTCGGTGCCAGACCTTCGAAAGTTATCTCAACTATTTGCGCTTCGATGCTTATCGGGATCGTGAAGTCACCGAACTCTACACGGTCATCACCACCAATGAGACCTACTTTTTTCGCGACGAGGCACAACTTGAGAGCTTCATGAAAGTCATGATTCCCGAAGTCATGAAGACGAACGCGGCGACGAAACAAATCCGCATTTGGAGCGCCGCCTGTTCGACCGGGGATGAGCCCTTTACCCTGGCCTTGTTGCTGCGTGACTATCCGCCCCTGAGCGGCTGGACCATCGACATATTGGCCACGGACATCAGCGAAAATGTCCTGAACATCGCCAGGACAGCCACATACAGCTCACATTCACTGCGCAAAGTTCCACCGGCCATGATCGCCAAGTATTTCACCGGGAAGAAAGAGCAGCAAACTCTCGTGCCGCAGGTGAAGGACATGGTGCGATTCATGAACGTGAATCTGTACGACCGTCCGAGACTGAAACTGGTGCGAGGTATGGACATTGTGTTTTGCCGTAACTGCCTCATCTATTTTGACGACAAGGCTAAAGCGCAGATTGTGTCGGACTTGCGTGATGCCTTGCGCCCCAAAGGGTTTTTGATGATTGGGTTTTCTGAGACGTTGCACGACAAGACCGGGCATTTTCGAGCCATTCATGCAGGCCGTTCCGTTATTCATGAGAAACAGTAGGAGGAGCACCCATGCCAGCTGATCCAAATATGAAGATTCTCGTCGTTGACGACATGTCCACCATGCGGCGGATCGTCAAGAATATCCTCAAACAACTCGGCTTCAACAATTTAGAGGAGGCCGAGAATGGCCAGGAAGCCTTGACCAAATTAAAGGCCGACACGTACGGCTTCGTGGTGTCCGACTGGAATATGCCGGTCATGATGGGGATCGATATGCTGCGCGCCATCCGCGCCGACGAAAAACTAAAACAAATTCCCGTCCTGATGGTCACGGCGGAAGCGCAAAAAGAGAATCTGATGGAAGCTGTGAAGGCCGGGGTCAGCAATTACGTCGTCAAACCGTTCACCGCTGAGACGATGCAAGAAAAGATCAACAAGATTTTCAAGTAATCGACTCTAACCGGTGGGGTGATGATGGCACAGTCACGTGGAACAGCACAGTCGCGAGACGAGATGGATGAACCTGAAGAGGACGGGAAAGCACCCGACACCAAGCTCTACGAAGAGCTCGGAGAGCTGGCACGATTTATCGATACCACGATGAAGACCCTGTCCGAATTCAGTGCGCCGGTCAACACCTCGACGGAGCAACTGCCGCAGGCGCAGACCCATCTCCTGAATCTCAAGACCCAGACCGAACAGGGCACCCACAGGGTCATGCTTGAAGTGGAGGCCATCCAGGACAACCATACCCAGATCAGCAAAATGCTGAAAGAGCTGACGCAGGCCATGCAGCAGGCGCAGGTGTCCCCGGCGCTCATGCAACAGGTGCAGAAAATAGGACAACAACTGGGGCAAGAAGACAAGCGGCTGCTCGACATCATGACGGCGCTTTCGTTCCAGGACTTGGTGGCGCAGAGCGTCAATAAACTCGTGACGATTCTCGACGATGTCGAACACAAACTACTCCAGCTCGTGGTGGTGTTCGGCCCATACCAAAAGCAGGTTGCAAAAAAAGATCAAGGCAAAGCCACGGAGATGTTGAAACAGTTGGAAGCGACCAAGAATACCTCGATGGACCAAGATTTGGCCGATGAGATTCTCAAGCAATTCGGTTTTAACTGAGGTGGGTTATGAGCGATGAAATGCAGGAAATACTCAACGACTTTCTGACGGAATCCAATGAAATGCTGGAGGTGTTGGATCAGCGCTTCGTCACGCTGGAATCCGATCCCAACAACACCGACCTCCTGAACGAGATCTTTCGTGCGATGCACAGCATGAAAGGATCGGCCGGCTTTCTCGGATTCAACCAGTTGGTCAACGTGGCCCATCGCGGAGAAAACATTCTGAACAAGCTCCGCCAGGGCGACATGGCTGTCAGCCCGACGATCATCAGCGTCATCCTCGAGACCATTGACGTCATCAAGGCCATCATGGCCGACATTCGGGCAACCGGCACCGACTCAAACGTCGCGACGGACGCCATCGCGGCGACCTTGGACGCGATCATCAACGGCAAGGCCAGTGCGGCCGCGCCAGCTGCTGCAGCCCCGGCGGCGCCGAACATTGAACCAGCGTCGGTAGCTGCCACGGCCGCACCATCACCTGCTCCGGCACAGCCCGTGCCGACATTGGGCGAAATCTTGGTGAACGAAGGCCTGGCGTCGAAGGACCAGGTGCTGGATGCTCTGAATGCCCAACAGCATCAGCCCGACCCGAAGACACCGTTGGGAGAAATTCTGCTCCAGGCCAAGGCCATTACCGAACGCGCGCTGGATCAGGCCCTCCATAAACAAGAAAAACAGCCGAAACCGGCCG
>JBDTWG010000224.1:0-6209 GCA_040006855.1 Nitrospira sp. | reverse complement strand
TTAGAGAACCAGGCTCAGGATAGGTTATGCGCATTTGAGAAGCGAGAGTCTTCCACTCTCGCTTCCTCGGATATAAATAGGACTATTCCGAGGATGAGCTCATGAGGTCAGTGTTTCTCAGCACCGCAGTACGGAGACCATCCTCCATGGTCCTTGCGCACCGTGCCCCTTGTGCGAAACCGCGCTTCTCACGAACCTCTTCCGCACGTTGGTAGATGATTTTACTCAAATTCCAAACGCAGACACCCTGGCATCTATATTGCTCTCTAAATAATATCATTAGATGGATAATGGATAGCAGCATGATGCACAAAACTCCAATGCTGCGAGCGACGCCGCGCTACTTCTTGCTTCACCCTTAACCAGGTATTTCTGACCGACCAGTAGGAGCGGGACACTCAGCCTACGACATCCGAGCCGATTTACCTCTCTTATCTCGGCAGCCGTTTCTACCACTGATCTTCTGGTCAGGTCTTCAGCCGGTCGGTGACGAATGTGTCGGGCCTGTTGCCATCCGCACTGAAGCGATGATGGACATATCAGAGATGCGCACCGTCGCAGTGAAAGTCCAAGATGACTCGATGGAGCGGCCTCACTGCGAATGGGAGAGGAGTTTGCGAATCACGCTTTGAAGCGCAGGGCGGTGGCTATGAGCGTGGCGATGGTCGAGGTGGACATTCGGACGCTATGTTTCATTCGACAGAGAAAGACAGGGGTAAGTCACTGCATGCTCCTGCGCTGAAACGAAAGTACAAAGCTATTTCGGTGACCAACCAGAACGAGATGAGTGGGAGGGTCCTTCGACTGAGAAGCACTCTATTGGATGCTTGTCCTGAAAGCAGGGGCGGTCGTGTGTGCTCAAATGCAGACCAGAAAGGATAATTATGACGACATGTCAGGGTCTCTGGCGACTTATGGTTCTCTCAGGGTGCCTCTTAGCAGTTCCCATCCAGATTGAGGCTGCTGAGAGTGGCCAGCCTCATCCGCAACTTTTGCCTGGAGACCGGGTGCTTCTTGGCACGGTCGTAGAGGTCAGAAGTGAGCAGGCACGCATCGACACCGGAGAAGTGGAACCTCGGTACATTCCCACTGGAGTGCGAAAGGCAAAGGGCCTATCGGATCTCAAGCAAGGAGATCGCATAGAGATCACGGTCAATGATCAAAATTTGCTGGTCGATGTGCATAAAGCAGGTGAGTCAGGCCACCATCGTGTGGTGCACGGTCAGCTCGCCGGGCCGATGGAAACCGGACTCGATAAGGCTGTGATACGTACTACGAATGGGAAAGAAGAGTCTCACTTCGTGCGTCCGGTCGCGAGAAGCAAGGTGGCCTCCGTTCCGGTCGGCGTGGATGCCGTGTTCCTGATTGATGAGCTGGACAAGGTCGTTGATGTGACTTATGGCAACATGGAAGCTGTGCATAGAGCGGCAGAACTGTGGCAAAAGAAAACTCCCCTCAAGGGCAATTTGAGCCGAATGGTTGGGGTGGTTCTGAAACCGTTGGCTGACAATTCGATTACTATCCGAACCGAGGGCGGCACAGAGCACTCGTACCAGGTACGGCCGCTCATTCAACCGAGGCTGGCGAAACTCTCTAAGGGCGATGCAGCCGTGCTGTTGGTGGATGATGAAAACAAGGTGACGGACGTCGCATTTGTGCCGAAAAAATAAATACACACGAACATGAGGATAAAAAGAGAGACGTATGTGCCGGCGTCCTAGGCATACCAGTTGGGAGGTTACATGCTATCGAGCAGCGCGGCGATCAACTGATTCAGCTTCGACGCCGGATGGAATGGACTAACGCTTCCCATAGTCCTGTTAGGCGCTCATCCCGTCTAAGGCGTCGATGGTCTGAAGTAGCTCGGTTGAACTGTTCTACTAAGGATAATCGGGCATCATGCGTGGCCTGCGGCATTGACGCAATGAATGATGCAACGGCAACAGTTTCAGAGGGTATGCTTAACACACAACCATCATGAGGAGGAGCCCACAATGAATCGACCATTCATCGCAGCAATGCTCGGGGCGTTCGCTTTTTTTCTGAGTATCGGAACGCTGTCCTATGCCCAAGAGGTCAAGGGCCCCACACAATTCAACCTCGCGATTCTCGACGAGGATGATGTCAGCTTTGTGGTGCCGTCTGCGCTCATCGTCGATGAGCGAGGCAAGCTCAGTGGGATCACGTTCACCGTCACGAACCATACGAAGAAGGAACAGGGATTCGCGATCGACAAGTTGCACGTGAAGGAAACGGTGAAGCCGAGAGAAACCAAGACCATCAAAGTCACCGTGACGGATTTGGATGGGATTGGAACCGATCAGAGTGTATTCCCCTACTATAGTCAGGTCGATCCGAAGCACATCGGCGGCTTGCTGTACATCAAACGTTGAGCAGCGGCGAGATATGGCGACGCATTGGTCCTCCCTGAGACCACTGTTAACAACCGTGTCCACGGATCTGGATGGATAATGGGAGTACGCATGATCTGCCACTCATGATGTTTTCGATGACGAGAAGCCGGCTATCGGTGGCCTCACTGTCCCGTGAAGCAGCGCCGTCAGAAGTTCAGTCCGACGCCTGCGAAGCGCACAGTTTCCTGATGTTACTCTAGAAAGGAGCGAGATGACGCCGAGTCGTTCGCTTTTAGCCGCAGGCTATTCTGGTCGCTCTCACGTCACTGTTCGGTGTTGCGTTCGCCGACACAACGAAGACGCCCACCGCGACCGCGACGCAAGCAATCCCCGATGCGACGACGCCCCCGGCGACGATCAACTCGCCCATCGACTGGATCATCCAATCAGACAGGCTGCAGAACCACGTCCACAAAAGATATTTACAGGAGAACACACCGATGACGCCTGAATTCAAAGTGGGGGATCATGTGGAGTGGAACTCGGAAGCGGGCTGCGTTCGCGGAACGGTCAAGAAAAAGGTGGTCTCTGCCATGAAATTCAAGACCTACACCGTCCACGCCTCCAAGGAGGAACCGCAATATTTGATCAAGAGCGACAAGACCGACCACTTGGCCATGCATAAAGGTTCGGCACTCACCAAGATCAGCACAAGCCAACGCTTGCCTCTCAAGGGGTAGATGACGAAGAGGAAATGTGCGCCGAGGCGGTGCCCTGGCGCTGTCATCGTTCACTCATCGGAGATGCCGTACTGATTCGCGGAATCCGCACGGAGGACATCATGAGCCCAATAAGCCGCCGGGTCCATGCTCTCACGCCATTTGCGAAGGTCCGCGGCACCACGATCACCTATCCGTCTGAAGACGTGCAGAGTGCTCAAGCGAAGTCGAGGCGAACGCATTCCGGGTCACATCTGGTCAAGGAAACCTGACCCACCAAAGAACCGACGATGGCCGGTGAGCGGCTCAATGCCTCATGATGATGGCCGTTCGGTGGGTCGGCGCGAGGTTGAGGACAACCTGGCGACGAGTTGATAGATCTCTCATCGGATCCAACAAGGAGGACAGGATGGATCAGGAGTCGTTGGGGTTTCCACTGTGGCTTCGGATCAACCATTTCATCAATCTGTTTTGCATTTTTTTATTGATGCGGAGCGGCGTGCAGATTCTTGCGGACCATCCGAAGCTCTACTGGAACGATGATACTACGCCGGGGAGCGAATGGATCAAATTCGGAAAGAAAATCATGCCGAAGGATCGTCTCTGGACCTCGATGGACGAAGCCGAACATATCAACTCCATCGTCGCCCTTCCCGGAGGACATCACAATCTTGGAGCCGCAAGGAACTGGCATTTTTTGATCGTTCCATTGTGGATCATGAACGGCCTCAGCTATGTGACCTTGCTCGGTGTGACCGGCGAATGGCGACGGCTCATCCCCGTCAGCTGGACAATCGTTCCCCAGGCCTGGGAGAGCGTGCTGACGTTTGCCAGTTTTCAGATCCCGCCGGACAGCGCGTTTCACCCCTATGATCCGCTGCAACAAGTCACCTACGCGGCGGTGGTCTTTCTCGTGGCTCCGATGATGATCCTAACCGGGGTGTGCATGTCTCCGGCGTTCATCGCCCGTTTCCCCTGGTATCCGAAACTCTTCGGCGGGCGGCAAGTCGCGCGCAGCCTCCATTTTATCGGATTGATGACCCTCGTGGTCTACACGCTGGTGCATCTCACGCTGGTCGTGCTGGTGCACTTCCCCGAGGACATCGGCAACATGGTGTTAGGCTCAGCCAACCCGAATGTGGCACTCGCGCTCTGGATCGCCTCGATCACGTTGATCGGGGTCGTACTCTTTCATATCTGGGCTACGGTCTATACGCTGTGCCATCAACGACGGTTTCAGGTCAACGCCACCGCCTTCGTCGAACCACTCATGCGGTTCCTGTTCGGAAGCCTGCGGTCCCGTCAGCAGTACAGCAAAGAAGAGATTTCGCCGTATTTTCGAGTGAATGGGTATCCGCCGGAATCTGAGACCTATATGCGGCAGGCTGAGGCGCAGTTTGCGGAATGGCGGATGACCATCGGCGGGCTGGTAGAGAGGCCGCTGATGTTGTCCCTGGCGGACCTTCGGAGGCTTCCCAAGCAGGAGCAAATCACGAAGCACAATTGTATTCAGGGATGGTCGGCCGTGGCGGAATGGGGAGGGGTCAGAATGAGCACCATCCTGGACATGTGCGGACTTCTCCCGCAGGCGCGGTATGTGGTCTTCCATGCGTTTCCGCAGGCGGAATACGCGCCGCTCACGTATTACGAAATCTTGACGCTAGATGAAGTCCGCGACCCGCACACAATTCTGGCTTATGAAATGAATTGGAAACCGCTGCCGATTCCGCATGGGGCCCCCTGTCGCCTGCGCATCGAAATAAAAACGGGATACAAGATGGTGAAGTATCTTCGTGCCATCGAGGTGGTGGATACATTTGCCGGCATTGGGGAAGGCCGCGGAGGTTACAGAGAAGATCATCAGTACTATGACAAGGTGGCGGCGATCTGATGCCGTCTTTCGCTTTCGTGTGAGGGCCGGAATCAGAGCCGTGGATCGAATGCTTGGTGTACGTCACAACAGGAGACACGAAGGAGAGACGAGAATGAAAGCCAATCCCTTGAAGACATTGGAGACATTCGGTCAATCAGTCTGGCTGGACTCTATCCGACGTGATGTGATCACCAGCGGACAGCTGGGGCGGCTGATCGAGGAAGCCGCCCTGCAAAGAATGACCTCGAATCCCTCTATTTATAAGAAGGCAATCGTTGGGAGCCATGAGTATGACGAGGCGCGGTGAAGTTCAATCAGCCATTCGACAAGTTGCTGCAGACCCTGGCAAACCTGTCGTCCCACCGGTGAGGAGAGTGTTGTGAAGGTGAATCCCCGCGCGGGGCAGCCAGCCGAGCTATCGATGCTGGTTAACGTGCCCAGACTCATCGCCGCATATTATGCCGAGGTACCCGATCCTTCGGTTCCCGAGCAACGTGTGGCGTTTGGCACCTCAGGACATCGCGGGTCTCCATTCGTGACGACCTTCAATGAATGGCATATTCTCGCCATCAGTCAGGCCATCTGTCTGTACCGCGCACAGCAGAAGATCACTGGCCCGTTGTTTCTCGGAATGGACACGCATGCGCTCTCCATGCCGGCTCTTAGCGGGGCACTGGGAGTGCTGGCGGCCAATGGGGTGGACGTCATGCTCGCCGAGAGGGATGAATATACGCCCACTCCGGTCTTGTCCCACGCGATTCTCACCTACAACCGCGGCCGTACGACTGGCCTTGCTGATGGTATTGTCATCACGCCCTCGCATAATCCACCTGAAGACGGGGGGTTCAAGTACAACCCTCCGAACGGCGGGCCGGCGGTTGACGACGTCACAGGATGGATCGAAGGCAGGGCGAACGCGTTGTTGGAGCGCGACCTCCGAGGCGTGAAAAGACTATCTTTCGAGAAGGCTCTACGCGCCGTGACCACACACCGGCATGACTTTCTCACGGCGTACGTCAACGATCTCGGCAACGTGCTCGATATGGAGGCAATTCGCGCCGCGAATATTAGGATGGGCGTGGACCCGCTTGGCGGCGCTGGAGTGCATTATTGGGGTCGGATTGGCGAACGGTATGGGCTGAATCTGACGGTCATCGACGAGGTCGTCGATCCGACCTTCCGGTTCATGACGGTGGATTGGGACGGTCAGATTCGCATGGACCCCTCGTCGCCGTACGCGATGCGGAGGTTGACCGACCTGAG
>JBDTWG010000223.1:0-6253 GCA_040006855.1 Nitrospira sp. | reverse complement strand
CTCGCGTTACATGCCTGTCTTGCCGTGGCTGCGTTTGGCCTCCTGCCGAAGATGACCATGATTGTTGAACAGCAGCCGTTCACGTGGGATGTGGCCATGGTCGAGGCTCCGCGTGAGGTGGTGCGTCCGGAAGAGCCGGCCCCGACACCTCAGGTCCAGCCCGCTCCCCCGGTGAAGCCGCAGCCCGTGAGTGCGGTGCAGCCACCTCCTCAGCCATTGCAGCGCCAGGTGGAAACGCGGGTTGCGCCGCAGCCGGTTCAGCGAGAGGTCCAGCCGGTCGTGGAAACGGTAGTGCGTCAGCAGCAGATTCAGCCGCCGCAGGAAATCGTCCAGGTGCAGCCCAAGCAGATCGAGCCGCAAGAGATTCAAAAACCTGAGCCACTCGTACAGGCGGCGACCCCGGCCGAAGTGAAACGGGAGGTCGCCCCGGCGGTCGAGCAGACGGTGGCTGAGTCGACCCCCGTTGCGGCCCAAACGTATGAGGCGCAGCCGGTCGTCAGTGCGCCGCCTGTGTTGGAGAAGCGATCTGAGCCAGTCGTGACGGCGAGTGCGCAGGATGTACAAGCCGCCGCGGCGCCAGTAGCGATCCCCGCTACTCCGACTCCTACTGAGCCAGCTCCCGCGCCTGTAGCGGAAGCGGTTGTTGCCCCAGCCAATGAAGCGGCTGCTCCCCCTCCGGCTCCGGTTTCTGAGGCGCAGCAAGATCCGGCCAAGATGGAAGAACATCAGGTAGTGGCGAGCGCGGTCACTCCGAAGAGGGCAGCCAAAGCGGATAACAGATGGGTGGGAGAATCATTGCACCGCCGCATTAGTGAGTTACGGCATTACCCTAGTACGGCGCGTTTAAACGGCTGGGAGGGCAAGGTCGTGTTGAAGATATCCATCCGCAATGACGGGCACCTCAATGCTGTCGAGGTGGTGAAAAGTTCAGGGTATGAATCGCTGGACCAGGCGGCGATTGAAGCGGTGCGACGGGCCTGCCCGCTGCACATGAAACATGAAATGTCGTCGGAGATGGTCGTGGTGCATTTGCCGGTCAATTACAGTTTGAATCGGTAGGCAGCGGTCGCTCCGGCCTTCTGTAAAAGTATTCGGGTTGAAAGGCTTGTCAAGGCTAGAGGCGTCATCATGAATGGTCCTTCAGCAGCGAGCGTACGAATAAGCGTGTTCCTTGTACTGGTGCTTATGGCCGGTCTCGTCGGCAAGTTGTGGGCCATGGGCTCGCGTCCTCCCGCTGCGGGGATGCCCGCCAGCCAATTTTCCCTGACGGATCTCGACGGCAAATTTCATACGCTCGATGAATATCGAGGCAAGATCGTTCTCCTTAACTTCTGGGCCACCTGGTGCAAGCCCTGCACGACAGAAATGCCCGCAATGCAGACCGCGTACGACCAACTTCGAGACAAGGGGTTCGTGGTGCTGGCCGTCAATGAATTGGAAGATGAGGCCAGAGTCCGTGAGCATATCCACAGTTACAAACATACATTTCCCGTGCTGCTTGATCGCGAGAACCAGGTCGCCAACCAGTATGGCGTCTTTGGATTGCCCGTGAGTGTGTTTATCGATCAGCAGGGAGTGGTGCAGGAATACATTAAGGGCGGACTGCTGACGGAAAGCAAGATTCACGAAATCGTCAATCGGATTCAAGCCGCGTCGCCCATGAAGGCGGCGGCGCTTCGTTAAGGTCCTATGACGCGGATTCAGCGTATCGTGGTGTGTGCCTTGTTGGCTTGCGCACTGCTGGCCATCCAGGGCATTGCGGCTCTGCATGCGATGGAGCATGTTTCGCATCACGCCCATCATGGAGCGGACGCTCATCGCACCGTACTGTGTTCCTGGATGTGTGCTGCGGGACAAGTCGTTGATGGTGTCCCTGTGACCTCGATCATCGAACGATCGCCGGTCGATCGCATTGAACCCCCAACCCTTCGAACCATTCCCTGGATGGCTGCTCGCACCGTTCCCGCCCGTGGACCGCCAGCGCACTCCGTGCTCTAAACCGAATTCCTTAACAACCGACGTCATTCTGCGTCGCTTTTGGTCACGGGAAGAGAGGCCTACGCTCAAGGCGGGCTGCTCTCGTCAGTGATCGATGCCACGGAGACAAGCTCAGGACCGGGAGCGGTTTCAGTGCCCTGAAAGGAACGTGAGGTCTATGGATTGTCGATACCGATTGTTGGGAATGCTGCTGGCCGTCGCGGCGGCCAGCCTGTCGGCCATCGTCTCAAAGGCTGAGGCATCCTGCGGTGCCGTGTCCTGTTTTGTAGTCATTGGGTCGCAACAGCAAGTTCCTCAGGCCGGGGTGCTCACCGTCAACGGGATTTACAACTACACCCCGATGCGGGTGCTCGGGGGAACGTCCGGCATCATTCCAGGGATTGACCAGGCCAGCCGACAAATGATCTTGGACCATCACCAGGAAACGCGAACCATCACCCAGCAAGCGACACTCGATCTGAACTATGGGCTCACTGAGCGGCTCGGGGTACAGGTCACACTGCCCTACATGTGGAGAACCCATAAACATATCGACGGTATTGGTGAGGATGGGCTCAATGGAGAAGGGGCAGCGACCAAGTTTTCCTCCAATGGCATTGGAGATATGCGCGTCGGACTAAAATATAATCTCCTGCCCACTTTGAGAAGCATGGTAGTCATGGGGTTCGGAGTCTATCTGCCAACCGGTAACACCCATGGTCCTGACAGTACGGGGACACTCATGGAGTCTCCCGCGCAACTCGGCCGCGGGCAAGTCGGGTTAAACCCCACGATTTATCAGATGTACGAGTTAATCCCTCATCGACTCAATCAGTTCCTGTCAGCCAGCTACCGGCATACTTTCCGGAACAATAACGGATATCAGTTCGGCGACGAATATATGCTGAATGCCGGCCTCAACCTAGTGACGACTCCATGGTTAGTTCTGACCGGTCAGGTCAACTATCGGTATTTGGTCCACGATAATTTCAGCTCTTCCCTTCTGCGTTCCGCCAGGCCGGCGGATGCGCCGGATTTTCCCGGTGAACCAGTCCCCATCGACCTCACGATTCGGAGCCGTACCGTGCCGACGACCGGCTCGACGTACCATGCTTTCTCGCCAGGCTTTCAGGTCAACTTGGGGCAACTCGTCGAATCGAGTTGGACCAACATGACGTCGATGTATTTTTATGCGCAGATTCCCTTCGCGAGGGATTCCAATAACAGCTTGGCCCAGGGCACCAGCTTTGTCTTCGGCTTGACCAAGTCGTTTCAAATGATCAGCCCGGGAGCATAGTTACTATGAAACGAAAAAAGGACCTTACGATCCAGTGTGTCGAGGGAATACGTGGTTCATTCCTGATCCTCGCGGCGATGTCGGCGCTCTGCATCATGCCTGCCGCAACTGTTCGCGCGGAGGCCCCTGCGGGAGGTCAGCTCGGCGCTAAGTGGACGACCGAGCACAAGGTCAAGAGTGTTGTGGGGCCGTCCGTGCAAGTTGACGAACAGGGCTATATCGCGCTCGCCTGGATGGAAGAAGACAAAGATGTGAGATCCGTGTTGTTCGCCCGGAGCACGGAACCTGGTGGGCCGATGGGATCGCCGGTTCGAGTGAATCGTCCGGAGGAGATCCCCTACTGGAGGCAGGAAGCGCCGGCCCTGGTGGTGCAGGGGGACGAGGTATTTGTGACGTGGGGCCTCACCCCTGCTAAGGCAACCCCGCAGCAACCGTTCGCGACGGAATTGCGCCTGAGCCGTTCAATCGACGGTGGCCGCACGTTTGGGCCGTCGGTACTGGTGAACGATGATCCGGGCGTCATTCAGCATACGTTCGATGCGCTGCATCGGGACGCGGATGGGCGGTTGCACCTGTCGTGGATCGATGGACGTGACGGAAAGAAAGATCCAGGGACCTATGTGGCCCGATCGCTGGACCGCGGCCAGACGGTGACGAAAAATATGAAGGTGGATGAAGGGACCTGTGTCTGCTGCCGCACGGCGATCACCAGCGGCCCGGACGGGATGGTCTATGTGGCGTGGCGAAAAATATTCGAGGGGAACGTCCGCGAAACCGTCGTCGCTCGTTCGACTGATCACGGCGGCACGTTCGAGGCCTCTGTCATCGTCGGGCACGACCAATGGGTGTTTCCCGCCTGCCCGCACCGGCCGGCCTCCATGGGCGTGGACCGGCATGGACGGCTCTATGTGGTGTGGTACACGGAAGGGACGGACGAAATCCCCGCCGTCTACATGGCTTATTCCGATGATCGAGGCATGAGCTTCTCGAACAAGCGACAACTGAACGTCGCCAAGAACACGTTTCCCGACCATCCGCAGATTGCCGTCGATCCGGAGGGACGTATCGTGGTGGTGTGGGAGGAGCAGGCGCCGGTGAAGCGTGATGTGGTGATGAGTGTCTCGACCGATCGCGGAGAGACGTTTACGGTGCCGCAGAAAGTGAATGAGAAAAAAAGCCAGACTCCCGTGGTGACGGTGAATGCACAGGGGCTGTTTGCCTTGGCTTGGATGGAACACGGCATGCCCGGCCACAAGATTGTGACACAGACGCTGCGGATGCCAGCCGTTAAGGTGGCGGCGGAGTCCATCCGGTGAGCGAAGCGGGGTTGGTGCAGGAACGATGTTGTTCACACTGGTGAGAGGGATCGTGCTGTTGGGTGCCCTAGGGCTGGCCGCGAGCCCTGTGTGGGCTGACGATCTCCTGGCGGCTTTAAAAATTGCGCGGATTCCGGCTGGGACTGTTGCGGTGCCGTTCGACCTGAAATCTCTGGATGGCACATCGGTTCAACTCGCGGACATGAAGGGGAAGGTCGTCGTCGTGAATTTCTGGGCCACCTGGTGCGGGCCTTGTAAGGAAGAAATGCCTGCATTCGAACGGTTGCGGCAGCAGTTGGACCCCGACCGATTCGTCGTGCTCACCATCACCACCGACTTGCAGCGTGCCGGCATCAAACAATTCCTAGCCAATCTCAACGTGCAACTCCCCGTGTTGTTCGACGAAAATCAGGATGTCTCGCAGGCCTATCTGGTGCGCGCCCTGCCGACGACTGTGCTCATCGACCGGCAGGGTACTCTCGTCGGGCGCGCCGTTGGGCCTCGCGAGTGGGATGCGCCGCAGGCTGTTCAACTGCTGCAGGGCATGATGCAATGACCCGCATGAAGAAACCGTTCGTCAGCCTTGCGGCCTTCCTGGCTGGGACGTACCTCGTTCTGGCCGTCTTTTCCGTGGCCTGCGCATTCGAGCATGGTTCGGTGCAGCCATCGGGCCATCACCATGGCGCTGCCGTTTCGCATTCCAGTTTCTGCACGTGGGCCTGCCAAGCCAATCCGACCTCGGATGCCGGGCCTTCCGCTCTTGTGCTGCACCCGTTTGTTGTGGTCACGCCATACGTTGAGTGTGACCACGCCGTCATCGCGACCGGCTGTGGGTTCTACGCCGCCTCTCGTGCGCCTCCCGTTCAGTCGTAATCCATTCCATATCGCCAATCGTGCTAGCCGCTCTTGCCGTCGTTCTGACAGGGACGACGGGGGTGTGTCTCTGCTGTCATGTGCACAGTTGTGCCAGGAGGAAATGTATGTGGGTCCGTCGTCATTCATGCCAACTTCACGTGATTCTTCTCTGTAGCGCCGTGGTTGCGCTCCTCGTCGGTCAGCCCAGCTCATCCGCTCAAGAGGAGGCGCCGGCTTCGGCGGTGGTGGAAAAAAATGCGCGGGAGCGCGATCTGCGGGACCAATTGCAGAAAATCCTTCATGAGTTGGAGGAGCTGCAGCAGCAGCCCAAATCGGAGTCGGCGACCGTGTCACCCCCCTCGCCGGTGGTAAAAGAATTACCCGAGTCGAAGTCTGAGGAGTCGATCCCGCAATACGAGTTGGCCGATGTGAGTATCGTGAGCGATCGTATCCAACGGCGACCCGAAGGAGTTTCGCTTTCTGCCACCCCGCCATCTGAGACCGATTCCCAGCCGACCAGGACCATGAAGGAATCGATGGAGTCCCTCCCGGGCGTCGTCCTCCGTCAGGCGAACGGCCCGCGCGATTTCAGCATCATGATTCGTGGACAAGGAGCCAAAACGTCCTTCGCAGTTCGCGATATCAAAATATATGAAGATGGATTTATGCAAACCCAATCCGACGGGCTCTCACGCCTCGACATCCAAGACCCCTGGTTCATGCGGAGCGTGGAAGTGACACGAGGCGCCTCGTCGTCGTTGTACGACAACTATGCCCTCGGCGGGATGGTCCAATTTCGTACCAGGCG
>JBDTWG010000222.1:0-6256 GCA_040006855.1 Nitrospira sp. | reverse complement strand
TCCTCGAGCAGTGCCGTCAGCCATCCCTTCAAGGGAATCGTGTCGTTATTCAGAAAAACCAGGTACTCCCCTCGCGCCGCTCGTGCGCCCCGGTTACAGGCCTTGGCAAATCCAAGATTGTCCTGATTGCGAATCACTTGTATATCTCCGCCAAGTGTCTGCAGGAAATCCTGCACGCCATCGGTCGACGCATTGTCGACCACGACCACTTCGAACGTCGCGCCCTCGGTGACATCCGCCAACGCGATCAGACATTGCTGCGTAAGCGCGGCATTGTTCCACACAGGGATAATGATAGAGCAGTGGTACGGGGTTGGGGTGACGCGTGCCTTCATTATCTTTAAACGCTCTCGCTGAGCGGCCAGGATGTTCGGATGCCCCGCCGTATAAGAAAAGTATTTCCGATAAATAATCTCCATGGTTCGCGTGAAGGCATCCTGATCGCGACTGGACATGGATGATCCGTCGCTCCGCCAGGTGAATTCTGCGGTCGTATGAGGGATATGTGCGAAGGCATATAATGTAGCGAGTCTGATCCAGAGATCCCAATCTTCATGCACGAAAAGGCTTTCGTCGAACAACCCGACTTCATCCAGACAAGACCGGCGATGCATCAAGCACAGAACCGGAATATAGTTCTCGACGAGCAATCGAGGAGCGGCAAAATCGGAGGAATGTGGCCGATCGCGACCCGCTTCGGTTAGGACTCCGTTCACTTGATGCTCGATCACACGCCAGGCATCCGAGTACACGACGTGGTGCTCGCCGCGTTCGAGACAGGCGACGAGCGTGCCTAAATGATCGGGCAGGAATCGATCGTCGTCATCGAGATAGGCAATATAGAGGCCTTTCGCGAGACGAAGGCCGGTATTGCGTGATGCGGCCAACCCCCGATTGTGGTCGTGGTTCACCAGGGTGATGCGTCCGGCCTGATTCATGTCTGCCACGACGGATTCAACCGGGACGGTGCCGTCATTTACCACAATCACTTCAAAATCCTGATACTGCTGTCGATTCACACTGTTGAGCGCGGCCCGTAATCGTTCAGGCCGGTTGTACGTCGGCACAATGACCGAGACCATCGGGGGCCTGGTAGAGGCAATCGATGGCGAGATAGCAGCCGTCGTGCGGCGACAGGCCCACACTTGATAGATCGGCAGGAGCTTCAAGGTCCGAACATCGTGAGGCGTGGCGGCTGGAAAATAACGTAGTGAGGGGATCTCGATCGGGATTCGTTCCAGGCCCAAATGACAAAATCCCCCATCCCTCAACAACTGACCGAGCTGTTGTTCCGTCACCCAATCTTCCACCGGCTGATTCGGCGGAGCGATCTTTTGCCACTCGTTCCATACATCTCCCCTCGGCGTCGTCAGCACGAGATACCCATCGGAAGTGAGAAGCTGCGCCAGTTGATGAACGAATGCCGGCTTGTTCGCATGCGGAACATGTTCGATGACTTCCGAGCAGAGGACGATGTCGAACGGCGTGAAGTCCGGCCTGGCCAGCACGGTTTCGGGCGTCCCGGCTTCAAACCGAAGATGAGGAAACATGCGTCGCGCATGTTCGATCACGCCGAAAACCGGTTCAATCCCTTCGCAAGTACCGTAGGCCGTCGCAAGATTCGTCAGCCACCCCCGGCCGCATCCCACATCAAGAATCCGCAACGGGCGCAGAAGATTGTTATGGCGCGTCTCCCGCAAAATATATTCAAGGAATGAGGCGATTTTTGACCAGCGCGCGGCCTCGTCGGGGTTCGGGTCAGGCGTGGACCAAGCTGGTTTATTGACAAAAAGATCAACGTAAAATGCATTCTGATCCATCTTTGTTTCACCTGCTGATGAATGGGGCATTCGAAGGGGTGGCTGGTTCATCGGCTGACTGGATGAGGGAATTGGTGCCAGTCCCGCCTTCGAAGCGCGTCCGGATTGTTGCTGGTCGCCATTGGCCGACAGCCCGTAATCTGGCAATCGTCCGGTTCGAATCCACTCGAGCGTGCTCCGCAGTCGACGTTCGGCGGTGTGATACAGCCTGATCTTGTTCTGTGCCTGTTGCGCCAACGCGTTGGCAAACGCACGATCATGTAGGATGCGATCGATGTGCTGAGCAAGTGCGCTCGGGTCGTTCTGTTGGAACAGCAGAATTTCTCTCTCCGGCTCAAACAAGCTCAGGTTCTTCGGATGATCGGGGATACTCCAGGAAATCACCGGCCGTCCGGCCGCCATGGCCTCGATGACACGGCCGCCATAGAACTTGGCCAAGCTCGGTAAGTTCACAATTGCCGGCCACTGGGGAAGCTGCGCCATCCATTCGGTGAATTCGGCAAGCCGGATCTGTTGCAGTGCCTGCACGTATTCAAGAATGGCGGATTCGGTCACCACATGGCCTTCACGCAAGTACTGCGCGGCTGTCTGTTGCAATTGATCGAACAAGTGCTGGTTCTTGGTCTGAGGCTGTGCTGCCTTCGCGCAATGGAGCCGGCTGGTGAGACGTGGGTGGCTCACCCAAGTCTGACGTCGTCCATAGGGCGTGCCGTGGAAGACGGCCTGTGATTGCGTGGGGCTACCGGATGGATGGATGATGAATCGTTCCGGGACCATCGGCGGCCACCAGAGCGCATTGGCTAATCCACGGGCGTTGAGTTCGGTGGCGTCTTGCTCATCGGGAGCCAACACGTGAGTCAGATAGGGAAGCTGCGCCTCAAGCTGTCCCTGTCGGTTTTTTAACTGCGGCGCCCAGGCATAGTCTTCCGCATCGTAACGCAGCGACTCCATAAGCACTCCGACCCGCACCGGCGCGAGGTCCGCGACCCATTCAAGAATGGTCCGATCAAGCGGAGTGTGGATGAGCCACAACCACACTTGGTCGAAGTGCTGACCCGCTAGGACTTTCTTGGCATGGTAGACCCAGGATGCCGGACTTGAGCAGGGATTCTCGGCGATGGCTGGAACGGTCACACACTCGACTCCGCTGGCCAACAGACCTTCCTGTACGCCGAAGGCCGCGCTGTACGTCCATGGACGTGCGGTAGCCCAGGTTTGAAAATCTAACTGGATCAACAAGGCGCGCGGCTTGGCGCTTACGGCAGGTACCGTCCTGCCCGTCGAGACTGTCCGGATCAGCGCACTCTCTTCCGGTTCCCTTGTCACAACGGGACTCGCCGATCGGTATCGTTGCTCACGCCATCGTTGAAAATCACGATCTGCTGTGGGGTCCCGGCGGGTGAGGTGATGAGGAATGCGATCTGGCGAACAGGCCACATTCGACATGTCGAATCTCTCCCATCCCGTATCGCGCTTGCGGACAGCCCAGCATCCGGCCACATGGGAGACCTCACCAAACAATTCTCCGACAGCCAATGTCACGCCAGGATGGTATTCGTAGCCCGAGTGCGGATCCCGAATGTAATCCGACTCAATCTGTGTTCGTGCATAGGCTTCATCGATCTCGAAGCGTTGGCGCTCGAGATCATCGCCACACAACACTCCCCCGTCCTTGATCAGCCCCGCGGCTGCCGTGATGTCAGCCAACACTGCCGCGTAGGAATGATCACCGTCGACGAATACGAGATCAAAATAATTACGCGGAAGGGCCGGCACCATGGCAGTGGCAGCCCCTCTGAGAGGCAGGACTAGCCCTGCATAACCGGCGGTGGCGATGTTATGCACAAATAACTCGTAGATCGTATCCTTCGCCAGAGCATCCGACATCTCCCGGTACACCGCGGCCGCCGGCCGCTTAGCCACATCGAAGTAAGGTTTCCATGGATCGACGCACACGACACGGCCGTTGGCTCGATGGTGTCTGGTCAAGGCTTCGGCCCAAGTAATGGCTGATCCTCCTGCCCAGGACCCCACTTCAAGAATATGGAATGGATTCTTCCCCTGCCGTGCCGCCTCCAGACGCACCAGCTCCTGCATGACCACATGGCGAAGCGGTAGTCCTTGAGACGCCCACATTACACGGCCGAAGTACGGACGCATCTGTTCGCGACAGAATTGATAGTACTCGACGTCCAGGGGAGTGACTTCGTTCGATCCAGCATCACCATGCGGCATAACAGTCCCCTTACGGCTGTGACTGGTCATTCCGGCGAATCACATCCGGATATTCCGGATTCATCCATCCCTCGGCCGGCTCGATGACCATGTTGGCCCGGAATTCTTCACGGGGTAGATAGGGATACATATCCTCGATGGGAGTCTTCCATCCGAAAATTCTCGGTTCGTAGGTGTGGAACTCGTGCATGTCCACATCACAGACCACCGGTCCGTCGAACTCAAGGACCTCGTCGATTTTTGCATCCATCTCGGCATGATTCCCGATGGCCACGGTCTTGATGCCATAGGCCTGGACGAGTTTTAGAAAGTCGGGCGGGTTGTAACCTTTGGGCCCGCACGCCTCCGCGCGTCCTTGAAAATTCGTCTCCTGGTAGGCCTTGGTAATGCCGTAAATGTGATTGTTGAGGATGAAGGTCTTCACCTTGACGCCATAGTTGACGAAGGTCTGCAGTTCCTGGGGATTCATATTGAATCCACCGTCGCCGATCGTGCAGACGACCTGACGCGCGGGATCGGCAAACCAGGCGCCCATGGCGCCGGCAAAGGAGAAGCCCATCGGCGAATTGCCGTTGTTGGTCAGGTTGCGCTGCCCATATTTGGTTTCGAACGCGTGATTGCTGACGACGATGTTACCCCCGCAATCACCAACCAGAATGTCCCTGGCCCCCATTTTTTCGGACAAGCGCCGCATGAAGGCATAGGGATGCACACGCTCGCGTTGGGCAAAAAACTCCGGGCGAACCGGGTCGTACTGACGTTTCCATTCCATCACCTGTGCTGTCCAACCCGAGTAATCGGGGAGCGGCCTGCTGCGTCGATCGAGCGCCGCGATCAGGCGCCGGGTGAAAACCTTGGCATCGCACAGGATGTTGACATCGAAGGGGACTTGCTGGAACTTCCGCTGCACCATGGCCGGATCGATCTCTACAAGAAACTTTTTGGCTTGGCGCGCAAAACTCTGCACATTGCCGCCGGTGATCCGACCGGAAATACGGCTGCCGATGGATAACAGCAGGTCGCTGTTCTGAATGCCGAAGTTTCGCCCGGCTCCGCCATAGGTGCCGACGCGGCCGCCGTAATTTTCGTAATCGGATGTGATGACATCCAATGCATTCCAGGTGGGGAAACAAGGCACGTTTAATCGACGGCCCAATTCGCGTACGTCATCTTGTGCATCAGCCAAGCGGACGCCACCGCCGACGAGAATGACCGGCCGTTCCGCCTTCTGAAGTTCCGCTATGAACCGCCCGATCTGGTCATCCACTACGGTGAGATCGAAACTCGCAGCTGCGGGCGGTTCGAAGCCGATGAGCTGTTTGGCATCGATGAGTGTTTTTTGCACGTCGAGGGGGATGTCCAGCAACACGGGCCCCGGCCGCCCCTGCTGGCTGAGCCACAGGGCCTTTTCCAGTTCATACCGGACGTCGTCCGCCTTCACAATCATCTTGGCGTATTTGGTCACGGGTGCCGCCATGGCGACGATGTCCGTCTCCTGAAATCCGATTTGCCGGATGGACGGATCTGGTCGGAGGAAGCGCGAATTGATCTGACCGGTGAGAAAGACGCAGGGAATGGAATCGTAGAAGCAGTTTCCCATGGCGGTCAGCAGATTCATTCCGCCCGGCCCGCTGGTGGCGATCGCCACTCCGGGCAGTCCTTTGACTTTGGCATAACCTTCTGCCGCGAAGCCGCCGGCCTGCTCATGCATCACCGCGACATATTCCGTGGCGCCCGTGCGGGTAAACGCATCGATCAAGTCGCCGTTGGCAGCGCCATAGACCACAAACATCTTGTCGATGCCACGTTCCGCCAGCGTATTGATGATGAAATCCGCGACCTTGATCATGGAGGCTCCTTCCCTCTGCTCTAGGCAGCCGGTGTGGCTGCGACATCATGATGACGGCGACGCACGTGATGACTGCACATCTCTTTCACATGGGCAGCGATGTGCTCCCCGAAGGTCTGGTGCAACATGCTCAGGTAGCGCGGGTGACTGAAATATTCTAGGAAGGCGCGATCTCGGAAGGCCAAGACCTCTTTGGCCGCGAGACAGTCGGTAGGCAAGGGACAGCTGTCGTAGGCATGTTGCGAGTAGCCAATCCAACCGGGCCCTCCGCTATCATCCGGCAAGGCCCATTGCTTCTGTTTCGCGAGCGCGTAGAGCGCTGACCCGGGATAAGCCATGGCACAGTAAAAGT
>JBDTWG010000221.1:0-6274 GCA_040006855.1 Nitrospira sp. | reverse complement strand
AGGACGCCGGCCTTTGGAGCCGGCTACCTAGGTTCGATTCCTAGTCCCCCAGCCAAATCCTCGCCACTCCATTCGTGGCCGCTCATCGCATCGCCCCCTCATCGATCCGTCTACCAAAAAAATGGATGAATCTTGTCGGCAATATCATTACAGTATGGCAGATGGTGCGCGCGGGGCTCACCCATTCTATCTAGGAGGCTTAACATGCGGAGCGTGAAGGGATTCTTTGGGTTCGTAGTTGCGGCGGTGGTCTGCGGTGCTGTGGCGCTAAGCACGGCTGGAATGTCGTTCGCGGACGAGAAAGGCAAGAGCGCGCATCGGCACTACAAGGGGGAAGTGGTGGAAAAAGGTGGCAGCTTGGCCATTAAGGATGAGACGGGGTCCACTTATTCCTTGAGCGAGAACGAAGCCAAGCGGCAGGGGCGGCAGTTCAAGGTCGGCGACAAGGTGGATTTCACGGTCAATGAGAACAACGCACTCATCGACGTCCATCTGGTGGGCGAAAAGGGCAAACATAAACACGTCACGGGCAAGCTAGTGCATGTGGGCTTGATGAAGAAAGAGATCAAGCTGCAGACGGCGGAAGGAGAGCAGACGTTCCCTCTGTTGCTGCAAGAAACCAAGGTAAAGGCCTTGGCTGAGGGGGCGGAAGTGACGGTGGAACTGAATGAGGCGGGGACCGTCATCGATTTGCATGAAGGCAAGCACAAGGCAGGCCACTGAGCAGTTGTCGATTTGGTGAGGCTCCGGGACGGCGCGACCGCCGTGCCGGGGCTTTAAGGCCGGGAAGCCCACGAAGGTCTCGTTATGACTTCGCCATCTCCATCCGTTTCTGATCCAATACCGCCCATCGCGTATACAGACGTTCCACTTCCGCTTGGGCCGCCACTAAGGCTTCGCTGTGCTCTTGTAGTACGGCGGCATCAGATAGGACAGCAGGATCGTTCATGGCGGCCTCGCAGCCGGCGACATGCGCTTCGGCCTTCAGAATATTCTCCTCAATCGTGCCCCATTCCTTCTGCTCGCGATAGCTGAGTTTTTTGACCTTCCGAACAGGATCACCTGAGGTCTTGCCCAGTTGGGGGGCGGTGTAGGCCCCGTTACGGGTTGGTTCCTGGTCAGATCCCGCAATTCGCTCTTGCGCGCTCTCCCACTGGGCATAATCCGCGAACCAGTCCACGTGGCCCGTGCCATCCAGGGCGAGGAGGATGGTTGAGACGCGGTCCAACAGCCAGCGGTCGTGGGTCACGAGTACCAGCGCGCCAGGAAATTCCAGCAAGCTATCCTCTAGCACCTCGAGCGTCGGGATATCCAAGTCATTGGTCGGCTCGTCGAGGATGAGCAGGTCGGCGGGCTGTAGCATGAGCCGGGCGATGAGAAGCCGAGCTTGTTCGCCGCCGGACAGCCGTGACACCGGGAGATCGAGCTGCTCGGGACGGAAGAGAAAGCGTTTTGCCCATGAGGCCAGATGGATCGAACGATCTTGATAGACGACTGCATCGCCTGTCGGGGCCAGCGCGCGTCGCAAGCTGGTGGATTGATCCAGGGACTCGCGATGTTGCTCAAAGGAGACGATGCGCAATGCCTCGGCCCGCGTGATCGTTCCCGAATCAGGGTCCAACGTACCGGCCAGTAGCCGCAGCAGCGTGGTCTTGCCGCTGCCGTTGGGGCCCAAGAGACCCAGTCGCTGTCCTGGTCCGAGGAGCAGGTCGAGATTCGTCACCACGGGTATGTCGTTGAAACTCTTGGTGACCTTCTGTGCAACCACGAGTTGTTTGGACTTTCGGCCCGAGGCGGAGAAGTCGATGCCGACGGTCGACTGTGCTGCACGAGCTTCGGCCTGGTTCAATTCGTCGATGAGCTTTCCTGCTGATTGAATCCGACCTTTGGCTTTGGTCGTGCGGGCTTTAGGGCCGCGGCGCAGCCATTCGACTTCACGTCGGACGCGATTGGCCAACGAAGCCTGATAGTCGGCCTGCGCTTGGAGAGCGGCATCGCGCTGTTCGAGGAAATCGCTGTAGCAGCCGCGGGCTTCAAACCGGCCTTCCGGGTAGCAGCGATTGAGCTCCACCATGCGGGATGTGACCGATTCGAGGAACCGGCGATCGTGACTGATGACCAGAAAGGCTTTGGTGCGATTCTTCAGCAGTTGCTCCAGCCAGAGGATACCTTCCAAGTCCAAATGGTTCGTCGGCTCATCCATGAGCAACACATCGGGCTCGAGCAGCAAAGCCTGGGTGATGGCCAACCGCTTACGCCAGCCTCCTGAAAGTGTGGAGACCGCTTGCTCGGCGTCGGGAAAGGCGCCGATGCTGAGGGCCCTCGCGATTCGGCCACCCTGCTCGTGAGGATCGTGGCCGTCTTCTGACAGCGTGTCTTGGAGCACCTGTTCGATGGTATGGTGCGCGGGAAATGTGGGTTCCTGCGGAACATAGCCGACGCGTGTGTGGCGACGCAGGGTGCGCGTGCCTTCATCTGGAGATTCGAGCCCCGTGAGAATCTTAAGCAATGTCGATTTGCCGGATCCGTTTGGCCCGATCAATCCCACGTGATCGCCGTCGGAGAGCGCCAAGGACAGATCTGAAAACAGGGCTCTGACCCCATAGCTTTTACTGATCGATTCGCAACTCAACAGAATGTTCGGGGCCATAACCTAGATACCTCACGTGAGAAAAGGAAAGACTGCAGTATACGGTGTAAGGGCGGCTGGGAGCCAGCCCCTTCGGCAGGCTCGTGGATCTGCGAGGTCACCCGATATAGTGTGAGTGGTGGGGTCTATCGACCACTAGCGGGAGGCGAAGGTCAGTGCGCGGTCTTAGCGCGGCCGGTGCGTAAGCGTTGCTGAAAGCAGGTCGGACAGAGATGGTAACCACCTTGGGTCGAGCTGTGAAAAGATTCCATATTGGCCGTTCCGCAATCAAAACAGCGAATCTGGCTTACGAAGGTGCGCGGCAATGGCGGGGTGGTATCGATGCGCTGTAGTTGATCGTGGAGCCGAAGGGCGGACCGGTGGATGCGCGAGAGTAGCGGCTGCATATCGATCGCTGCGCCGGGGATGACAGCTTCCAACAGTGAGAGGCGCTCGCGAAATGAGGCACTCTCGGTCTCTCGGTTCTCCCAGCTTGATTGCGTCACCATCTTCGGGCTCCTTTATGGATGATTGGGTGCCGGCCGCGTGAGTGCTGATTCTCGTCCATGAACAAGGAGATGTTCAAGGCTGCCGAAGGCTGGAGTGCCAGTACTTTGCGTGGGATTACCAGGCACTCCCGAGCGGGACTGTGAGCGGAGGTGGTTACCGCAGAGCTTGAGCCTTTTCGATCTTAGCGTAGGCGTCTTTGAGCGTGACGGTTCGATTAAAAACGAGCTGGCTTGAAGAGGAATCGGGGTCGGCACAAAAGTACCCCACGCGTTCGAATTGGACTCTGGTGCCGGGAGCGATCGAGGCCAGGCTCGGCTCGACTTTGCAGGCCGGCAGGCGCTCCAGCGAATGGGGATTGAGGTGCTGGGTCCAGTCCTGATCGGGTGGAATTTTTCCGGGATCCATGAGCATCAAACTTTCGTAGAGCCGTATTTCGGCATCGACGGCATGGGGGGCTGACACCCAATGGATGGTGGCTTTCACCTTCCGTTGTGCCTGTGGCCCGCCGCTTCTGGTCTCCTGGTCGTAGGTGCACCGCAGTTCCGTGACTTCCCCCGAGACCGGGTCTTTCACCAGGCCGACACATTTAATGATGTATGCGTAACGCAGCCGCACCTCACGGCCCAGGGTTAGGCGAAAAAACTGCTTCGGCGGATCCTCTTTGAAGTCGTCCTGGTCAATGTAGAGGGTGCGTGAGAAGGGCACCTGACGTGTGCCGGCAGAGGGATCTTCGGGATTGTTGACGGCGTCGAGCTGTTCAACCTGACCCTCCGGATAGTTCTCGATGACCAAGCGCAAGGGGCGGAGCACGGCCATCACTCGAGGCGCGCGCTTGTTCAGGTCTTCCCGAACAAAATGTTCCAGGAGCTGCATCTCCACAACGGCATCTCGCTTCGCTACACCGATCGCGTCGCAGAACGCGCGCAGGGCCTCGGGAGTGAAGCCGCGGCGCCGTAGACCCTTCAGCGTGGGGAGACGCGGATCGTCCCAGCCGATGACCAGCTTGTGCTCCACCAAGTCGAGTAATTTTCTCTTGCTCATGACCGTGAAGGTGACATTCAGCCGGGCAAACTCGATTTGCTGCGGGCGTTGCGGAGTCTCGCACTGTTCGACCACCCAGTCATACAGCGGCCGATGATCTTCAAATTCTAACGTGCAAATTGAATGGGTGATGCCCTCTATTGCATCGGAGAGCGGATGCGCGAAATCATACGCCGGATAGATGCACCAGGTGGTGCCGGTGCGGTAGTGCGCGACATGTCTGATGCGATACAGCACAGGATCACGGAGATTGATGTTCGGCGAGGCCATGTCGATCTTGGCGCGGAGCACATGTGTGCCGTCAGGGAACTCGCCCGCGCGCATCCGGCGAAAGAGGTCGAGGTTCTCTTCCAGGCTGCGTGTGCGAAACGGACTAGCCTGGCCTGGCTCAGTCAACGTGCCTCGATACCGGCGCATCTCGTCGGCAGACAGGCTGTCGACGTAGGCGGAGTCCTTCCTGATCAGCGCCACCGCGTATTCGTAGAGGCGCTCAAAGTAGTCGGAGGCAAAGAACAACTTGTTGTGCCAGTCGAAGCCGAGCCAGCGCACATCGTCTTGAATCGCCTGGACATATTCGGGGTTTTCAGTCGTAGGATTGGTATCGTCCATGCGGAGATGGCAGATCCCCCCCGGCTGTTCGTTAGCGATGCCGAAGTTGAGGCAAATCGATTTGGCATGGCCGATATGGAGATAGCCGTTCGGTTCCGGTGGGAAGCGGGTGACGACCCGTCCGGCATGTTTACCGGCGGCGCGGTCGGCAGCCACGATCTCACGGATGAAGTTCGAGCGCGAGGGAGATGCTGGTTCAGTGGCCATGGTCGCGGAGGTTCCGTCGAGATGCAAATGATTAAACGCGCATGGTTCTATCACAGAATAGCGGGGCGGGAGAAGAGGGAAGCAGATCGAGTCTGAGCCGTGCCGAGTCAAAATTTTGTGGATCGATCGAAACATCTATCTTAGAATCAACATTTGTGACGAATATTCTCTTTGTGGACATTCAATTGAAGGAGACGGGATTGTGAGAGGTCGTTGGCAAGGGTGGGGCCTGGTGATGTGGCTCGGCATCTTCTGCGTCGGTGGGATCCAGGCGGAAGAGCCTGCCTCGTCAGAGGTTTGTCGTGCGTTGTCTTTTGAGGCGAAGATGCCGTGCTATCAACGGTTCCTGGAAACAGTGCTCCAGACGGAGGGCACGGAGCAGGCGCTCACGGCGCTGGAACAGATCACCGCGCAAGACCCCGAGGCGCTACGCGAAGCTCATCCGCTGGTCCACCATATCGGGCAACGGTCGTTCGTGCGGTATGGGACGGCGCCTCTCGCTCTGTCGCATTGCCGAGACGTGTTCTGGTCCGGTTGCTATCATGGTGTGTTGCAGGGTTTCCTGAGCAGCCTATCTGAAGTGGAACCTCAGCATATTTTACCCCTCTGCCCCATCAGCGAGACGGTGTCAGCCTATTCCTTTCAGCGGTACAACTGTCTTCATGGCCTCGGTCATGGTTTGACCATTCAATTTCGCTATGATCTCCTTAAAAGTCTGGCCTTTTGCGACGCATTGCCGGGGCCTTGGGATCGCGAGTCGTGTTATGGCGGTGTGTTCATGGAAAACATCGTCACGTTCCAGCAGGCCAGACGGGCAGTGCCGTCCGATGGCCACCATCACCACGAAACGGCGACGAGTTTTTTAAATCCGCAAGACCTGTTGTATCCCTGCTCCGTCCTGAACGAAAAATATCTGCGGGCCTGTTATTTGATGCAGACCTCTGCGGTGTTGACCTTCCTGAATTACGATTTTGCGCAGGCCTTCAACCAGTGCGCTCGCGTGGAAGGGGAGCATCAGACGACGTGCTACAGGAGCTTGGGCCGGGACATCAGCGGGTTTACCTTGCGCGACGCCGGTCGGGTCAATGAGCTCTGTCGGCTTGGGCAGGGCGATCAAGTGCGGCAATGTTTCATCGGCGCGGTAAAAGATTTTATCCTCACCGATGCCAGCCCGGATCCGGGTCTCGCGCTCTGCCGGAGCCTTGAGGGGCCCTTCAAGAAAGACTGCTATGCCACTATCGGTGAAATGGTGGTGCCTCTCTTCGACGATAAAAGTAA
>JBDTWG010000220.1:0-6288 GCA_040006855.1 Nitrospira sp. | reverse complement strand
GAAACGGCCGAGCCGTGCAACTCTCGGATGTGGCGACAGTCGAGCAATCGGTCGAAGATCTGCGAACCATGGGAGTGGCGAACGGTACCCCGGCGGTGCTGGTGATTATTTACCGGCAGGCGGGCGCCAATATCATTGAGACGGTGGACCGACTGCGCGAGCGATTGCCCCAGCTGGAAGCGTCGTTACCGGGCAGCATGGCTCTGTCGGTGGTGATGGATCGGACCCCGGTAATCCGTGCGTCGTTGCATGACGTCGAGAAGACCCTGCTCATTAGCGTCGGGCTGGTGATTTTGGTGGTGTTCGTCTTTCTGCGGGATTTTCGGGCCACACTCATCCCAAGCGTGGCGGTGCCAGTGTCGCTGATCTCCACGTTCGGCGTCATGTACCTGTGCGGCTATAGCCTCGATAACCTGTCGCTCATGGCCCTCACGATTGCGACGGGCTTCGTGGTTGACGATGCCATCGTGGTACTCGAAAACATCACTCGTTACCGTGAGCAGGGTGTGCCTCCGATGGAAGCTGCCTTGCGCGGGGCCAAGGACATCGCCTTCACGGTCGTGTCGATGACCCTGTCGCTGGTCGCGGTCTTTATTCCCATCTTCCTCATGGGGGGAATGCTCGGGCGCCTGTTTCGAGAATTCGCGGTGACGCTCTCGGTCGCGATTCTCGTCTCCCTGGTGGTCTCTCTGACGACGATTCCAATGCTCTGTGCGCGGGTGCTCACATTGGAGCGAACCACTTCGCATGGCTGGTGGTATCGCACCAGCGAGAGGGCCTTCGAAACGATGCGTCATGGATATGCGAGGAGTCTGGCTTGGGTGCTGCGTCATCCGCGCACCATCTTGTTGCTGACGCTTTGCACCATGGCCCTCACGGTCTATCTCTATGTCATTGTGCCGAAGGGATTCTTTCCTCAGCAAGATACGGGGCGGTTGTTCGGCAACATTCAGGCGGCGCAGGATATTTCGTTTCAGGCTATGCGCGAGAAGCTCTCCCAGGTGGTGGACATCATCAAGAGCGATCCGGCGGTCGATACGGTGACCGGTTTCACGGGCGGCGGGGGACATGCCGGCACGACCAACACGGGACGGATGTTCATTGCCTTGAAGCCGCTGGAAGAGCGCGGGCTCAGCTCTGATCAAGTCATCGGCAGGCTACGTCCGAAACTCGCCAAAGTCCCCGGCGCGCCGACCTACTTGCAGGCGATTCAGGATCTGCGCATCGGCGGCCGGGCGAGCAGCGCGCAGTATCAATACACTCTGCAGAGTGTGGATTTGCCGGAACTGAATACCTGGGCTCCGCTCGTGGAGGCCAAGTTGCGAAACATCCCTGAAATTATCGACGTCAACAGCGACCAGCAAGACCGAGGGCAGCAATCGCTGGTGATCTTTGATCGAACCACGGCCTCACGGCTGGGTCTCAGTCCCCAGCTCATAGACGATACTCTCTATGACGCGTTTGGCCAGCGGCAGGTCTCAATCATGTATACGGCCCTCAATCAGTATCATGTGGTGATGGAGGTAGCGCCGCAATATTGGCAAAACGCGTCGGCGCTCCACGATATTTATGTCCGCGCGCCGGCCGGTGGCCAGGTCCCGTTGAGTGCGGTGACCCGATACGAGCCGGCCAATACGATTCTATCGGTCAATCATCAGGGACAGTTTCCCTGCGTCACGATCTCGTTCAATATGGCTCCGGGTGCGTCGCTAGGGGAGGCCGTGGCGTCGATCGACCAAGCCATGCGGGAGATCGGGCTACCGTCGAGCGTGCGCGGCACGTTTCAGGGCGCGGCAAAGGCGTTCCGGGCATCGGTAGAAAATCAACCCTGGCTGATTCTGGCGGCGCTCGTCACGGTCTATATCGTGTTGGGCATTCTGTACGAGAGTTATATCCATCCGATCACGATCTTGTCGACGTTGCCCTCCGCGGGAGTCGGGGCTCTGTTGGCATTGCTCCTGTTCAAATCAGAACTGACCATGATTGCATTGATCGGCATCATGTTGCTGATCGGCATTGTCAAAAAGAACGCCATTATGATGATCGACTTCGCACTCCAGAGCGAGCGGGCGGGGGAAGGGAAATCGTCGGCGGATGCGATTTATGAAGCCTGCCTCTTGCGATTTCGGCCGATCATGATGACGACCCTGGCAGCCTTGCTGGGCGCGCTTCCCCTGGCCGTCGGCATGGGCGTAGGATCTGAGTTGCGGCGCCCGCTCGGCCTTGCCATCGTGGGCGGACTCCTCGTGAGCCAAGTGCTGACCCTCTACACCACGCCTGTCGTCTATTTGTTTTTGGACCGTCTGAGGCTACGATTCACCAGAGCCCGGGCAACCTCGCTGCATCCTGCCGCATAGGTTTCGAGGACTCATTTTCTCAGCTTAATGCGATGGCCTAACAGATGAGGATTGACAGGCTTTTCCTATTCATGATATTGAGAATTGCTATCAAGAAATGGTGCGGGGAAACCTTTGTGTGTATGAGGTTCGCCGGATAACGACTCTTTTGTTCTGAACAATTCGAATAAGGCCAACGATCCTCGCGATCAGAGCCCAAAGTTGCGTGACAGCAGCTTTGGGCTTTGTGTTTTTTGGGGCTGAAGGGTTGCGTGCCTGTGAGGCTGGGAGGTAGGAAAAATGTCGGAAGCAGCGATGAGGGTGGATATAGGGAATATGTATAGCGTTCGTACCCGTGGGTGGCTCGTGTCATTTGCGGTGCATGGCGGAGCCTTGGCGTTGGCTATGCATGCGGTGGTGGACATCACGCCTCACTTGCAGCCGGAAAAATTTCAATGGGACGTGGTGCTTCACGAAGCGCCGGCACCAAATCCAGTCGTTTCCGAAACCATGCCTCCGCAAAAATCTTCTTCGAAACCGGCCCCGCCTCAACCCTCGCATCGACCCATGCAACCAGCTGCCGAGCCCCCGGTGCGACGAACTATAGAACGAACACCAGTCATGCAGACAGTCCAGACAGTTCAGTCTGTGCAATCCGCGCCACAAGTGGTGGAGCGATCGTCAATTCAGGAGCGGCAGACGGTAGCGACCGAGGTGCAGGCCGTGGAGGCGCAAGCAGTTCGCGAGGAAGTGAGTGCGCGCGCGGAAGAGGTGGTACAGCAGAACATTCACGAAACTGCGCAGAGCAGTGATCAGTCGATTGCTGCCGCGTCGGTCGTGGCCGTCCGCCAGCAGGACGCCTCGGTCGGTGAGGCTCAGACGGCAGCGATCCAACAGTCGACGGTGGTCCAGCAAGCAGTCGTTCAGGCTACGGAGCGGATGGCGACAACGGTAGCGGCAACCAGCGAGCGGAACAATCCGATCGAGTCGGAACCAGCGATGGTGCATCGAGGGACAGTCGCACATCGCCTCGTGCGCGAAGTGGCTCAAGCGCAGGCGGATTTTGGTTGGTTGTCGGAGTCGCTGTGGAAGCGAATCGAACAGTTGAAACGTTATCCCATGCAAGCGCGCGCTCGTCGATGGGAAGGCAAGGTCGTGCTGGAGGCCGTGATCCGCCAGGACGGAACCATCCTGGAATGTCTGGTCGCCGAGAGTTCCGGCCATGGCATTTTAGATCAAGATGCCGTCTCCGTACTGCGAAGGGCCTCTCCGCTTGCGCTGAAACACCCCTTGGGCAAGGAACGAATCACAATCCTCGTGCCGATTGCCTATCGGCTTGAAAGTTAATTGCAGCATCGTCACCTCAAGGTCAAAGGAGTCGAATCATGAAAGAACCAATGCAGAGGGGCTGGGGCGGAATGGCGGGGGCTGTCCTGTATACCGCATTCGCTTTGTGCCTGATGTCAGAGACGGCCCTTGCGCAGCCGAAAGGCGACAAGGCATTTCATGCGGTTGCGACCGATACGAAAGGCGTGGAGACGGAGGTCCATGGGGTCATCTTCTATTGGGAGGAAAAGATTAGCGAGACGGCGTTCGTGCCGCACGAGTTGAAAGAAGTTCCTGTCAAACGAGGGACCGCAACAGTGAAGATCAAGTTCGATGCTATCAAAACGATTGACGTGAAGCCATCCGGGAACGGGGTGCCACCGGGTGTATTAATTACGCTGAATGACGGCAAAAGCGGCGAGTTCACGCTGGCCATCGCCGGCAGTTTCAAGGGGCAGTCGGATTTTGGGGAGGTCGAATTGCCGGCGGGCGAACTCAAGCGAATTGCGTTTAAGTAGCGACTGCCAATTCATCAAGTGAGGCGGCGTACTGTGCCGTCAGGCAGAGGAGTACTTGCCATGACGAATATAACGAAACAACAGGCCGCACGGGCCTTGAGTCACAACGATGTGCGCTGTCGGTGCGGGCAACTCGTGGCTCGGTGGGGTGAGCAGGCCATCGAGATCAAGTGTAAGCGCTGCCGGCGACTCGTGAAGATTGCGTTTGACGACATGGAAGGCGTGCCGCCCGTTCTTGCTGCGCCGTAGCGCCTTCCTGCCAGAATAATTTCATAGAGGCCAAAGGACCGATGTCGTCCAGAGCCCAAGACCGTTCACACGGTCTTGGGCTCTGTTGTGTGTGAGCTGTGGTGTCTGTCTCAGAAGACTGCTGGAATGACAAAGGAGAAGGAACAATCATGGGGTTACGCATCGGTGTCAGAGGTACGGGAGTTGTGTGTCTCTTTGTGATGGGGCTTGTGTGGGGAGGAACCACCGCGTGGGCGCAGAGCGAAGCAGGGGAAGCCGTCGTTCCGGCTCAGGAGCCGTCTGCTATGGCGAACCCGGCGCAGGGCGCATCGCCTGTACCGGAGGAACCGCCCAAGTCCAAGCCTATCAAAATTCCGGAAGTGGTCGTGAAAGACGTCCATGAACGGAACGAGCCGGACCAAGAACAGGTGAAGGAAATAGCCGGAGCGGTCAATGTCGTGACACGCGAGGAAATCCAGCGAGCCAGGCCAAAAAACGCCGACGAAATGTTGCGACGCGTTCCCGGTGTCAATGTGCTGGATGAATATGGCCAAGGTCTACGACCGAATATCGGGATACGGGGCATGGATCCCAGGCGGAGCAAAAATATTCTCCTGCTGCTGGATGACATTCCCATCCAGCCGGCGCTCTTCGGAGATGCCTCGACTTATTATATGGTGCCGATCGAACGCATCGATCATATCGAGGTGATCAAGGGAGGCGCTACTGTCCAATATTCGCCAAATACTCAAGGCGGCATGATTAATTTCATCCAAAAACGGATACCCACGACGCCAACATTCTCCACGACGAACACGTTCGGCAGTTTCAATCTGTTTCAATCCGACACCCAGTACGGCGGGTACTTCGGAAATTTCGGGGCGCAACTCGGATACCTACGGCGCCAGTCGGACGGATTCAGGGACCGTAGTAAATCCCAATTGGACGATTTCACGATGCGATTCGAAGCCAATCCGGATGACAGGACTCGCATTACGACCAATATTTCCTGGTACGACGAAACGACGCAGACGCCGGGAAGTCTCACGCCTACTCAATATCGAAACGATCGCACGCTGGCGGGAAAGCCGCTGGACGAGTTTAAGGGGCAACGAGGGGCGATCGATGTGACGGCGAGTCGGGACATCGACGCGCATAACACGGCCAAGATGATTGTGTACGGCAATGTGTTCGAACGGAATTGGTTTATCCAGGATCAAGCCGCCAATGGCACGCTGCTCTCAACCAGCACGAACTTTTTGCGCAAGTTCAACGTATTCGGCGTCATGCCACAACATCAGTTCAAGTTCTCCCTCTTTGGGTTGGATCAAAAGATCACGTCCGGCGTTCGTTATCACGCGGAACGCCTCACTGACACCACCGGAATCGGCACAGCCGGCTCAAAGATCAGCCGTACTACCAACAATGCGGATCTGGAATCAGTGGCGTATGCGGCTTATACCGAGACCGCCATTCGTTTGACCGAGGCGTTGACCATTTCACCGGGCATACGGTGGGAGCAGGTCAACCAAAGCCGTGAGACGATGAATGCCATCCCGCCGGCGGCGCTGCCCAATTTCAAAAGCTACAAGACCACTCAAGGTCTGATCTACGGGACAGGGGTCAAATACCAACTCACCCCCGACAGCATGTTGTTCGGCCACGTCCATACGACGTTCCGGCCGCCCACCTTTGCGAATGCGGTAGACCCGACCAGCGGAACGACACAAGACCTCTCGGCCGAGCGCGCGTTGAGTTCAGATATCGGGGTCCGGTCCATCATCGTGCCCGGTGTGACCGCGGAAGTGGCTGTGTTTCGAACCGAATTCAGCAATCAGATTGTGCAGCAAGGCAGCCAGTTCGTGAACGCGGGGAAGACG
>JBDTWG010000219.1:0-6290 GCA_040006855.1 Nitrospira sp. | reverse complement strand
CAGGATCAACTCCAGGTCTTTGAAACCGGGTTGCTGAAACAGGCCGAACAGACGTTGACCGTGGCGCGGACCAGCTTTCGGCATGGCGCCGCGACGCTCTTGGACGTGCTGGATGCGCAGCGTGTCTATCGGCAAACCTTGATGGAATATGCCCAAGTGCGGGCCGATCTATCGATCGCTCTCGCCCGCTTGGAGCGTTCGCTTGGAGCATCACTGTGAACACCGCATCGTGGCCAATGGCCGAACGAGTCTCGACGACCGGAATGATCGTGACCGTCCTCTGGGTGCTGTCAGGCTGTGGCGATCGTGGGACAGATCCACCGAAGCCCCTGACCGTCACAGAGACGAAACCGGGAACGGGCGATACTCTTTCGATTCACCCGCCTGCGGCTGTTCGAGACCGTCTGCGTATTCAGGCCGCGACCCTGCGATCGATTCCGGAGCTTGTCACCGCCCCCGGCGAAGTCGCGCTGGACCTCAAACAGGTCGCCAAAATCACCTCACGTATCGCCGGTCAGGTGGAACACATCCATGTTCAACTGGGGGATCGAGTCAAGAGAGGTCAGCGGCTCGTCGCCATCGGCAGTCTCCAGCTTGATCAGATGATTGAGGAGTATCTCGTCGGAAAGGTACAAGCCGACGTCGCCGAGAATGGCTTCCGTCGGACTGAAAAACTACGCACGGACGACATCGTGACGGAACGCAAGCTGAACGAAGACAGAGGGCAGTACCTGGAAACGAAGGCCCGATATCAACACATCCGCGAGAAACTTTTGAACATGGGACTCTCGACAGGCGAACTCATCCAACTCGAAGTGGGACACCATGAGAAGGGGCATCAATACACTCTGACCGCCCCGATCGCAGGAACGGTGGTGGCACAGAATGCGGTGCGCGGACAGGGGGTGGCGCCGGGCGACGAACTATTCGAAGTCGTGGATACCAGCCGCGTGTGGGTATTTGCGAGTCTTCCTATCGAGCAGGCCAGAAAGTTCAAAGAAGGCGATTCGGCAACGATTACACCCCGAGGGGGCGAAGCACTCACCGCGCCCCTCACCTATATCGCGCCGATGGCGGATGAAACCACCAGGACCATTCGGGTGCGCTTTGAGGTGGCGAATCACCAGGGACAGCTGAAGCCGCGCGAATACGTCGAGGTGGCGCTCACCCTGGCCGGCCCACCCATGCTCGCCGTTCCCCTCTCTGCGCTCACCACGGTAGATCGGGTCCAAGGGGTATTCATCGCAGGGAAGTCGGGCTATACCTTCCTGCCGGTTCAGACCGGCCGAGAAGGCGGCGAGTGGATCGAAATCAGGCAGGGCGTGAAAGCCGGGGACCAAGTGGTAGTCGAAGGCGTCTTCGATCTGAAGAATGTGCTCCTGAAAGAGCACATCGGATCGGGAGAGTGAGGATCGCATGGAACGTCTACTGACCTTCTCCCTGCGGTATCGATTTTTCACCCTGGTGGCGATCGCAGTCGTAATGGCAACCGGACTGTGGTCCTTTGCGCACCTCACGATCGATGCCGTCCCCGATCTGACGCCTGTCCAAGTGCAAGTCCTCACCCGCGCGCCCGCCTTGGGTCCGGTCGAAGTCGAACAATTCATCACCTTTCCGATCGAAGCCTCCCTCAACGGCTTGCCGGCCTTGCGGGAACTGCGCTCAGTCTCACGGTATGGGTTATCCGCCGTCACCGCCATCTTTGACGAACAGACCGACATCTATCGAGCCAGGCAGTTCGTCGCGGAACGATTGGCTCAGGCCATTGAGCGAATTCCCGCGGAGTATGGCAGACCGGTCATGGGGCCCCTGACGACGGGGCTGGGAGAGGTCTATCAGTTTACGGTCAAAGGGCCGGGTTATAGCCCCATGGCCCTGCGAACACTCCTGCAATGGGATATCGGAATGAAGCTGCGCGCCGTGCCCGGCGTCGTCGAGGTCAACATCTGGGGTGGCGAACCACAACAGTTTCACGTGATTGTCGATCCGTCGAAACTGCTCTCCTATAAATTGTCGCTCAAACAGATCTTCGAGGCCCTGCAGCGCAACAATGCCATTGCCGGCGGAGGGTATATCGAGCACCAGCGCGAGCAACTGTTGATTCGCGGTGAAGCCCTCGCCACGCACGTGAGTGACTTGGCCCGGATCGTCGTCGCCCATGGAGCGGGCGGGGTCCCGATCTACATTGCGGATCTCGCCGAGGTCAAAGAAGGCTCGGCACTCCGAATCGGTGCGGCGACAGCCATGGGTGAGGGGGAGACCGTGATCGGCATGGTGCAGATGCTCGCCGGTGAGAACGCCCAGCAGGTGGTCACCAGGGTCAAGGCGCGCGTCCAAGAGATCCAGGCGACGCTGCCCACTGGCGTGACGATCGAGCCCTACTACGATCGCACGATTTTCGTCTCCAAGGTCATTGCGACCGTACGCAACAATCTGCTTGAAGGCGGCCTCCTGGTCATTGCCGTGCTGTTTCTCTTTCTCGGTGATCTACGGGCCGGCCTCATTGTCGCGTCGGCCATTCCTCTCGCGATGTTGATCGCGTTCACCGGCATGATGCAGGTGGGACTCTCCGGCAATCTGATGAGCCTCGGGGCCATCGACTTCGGCCTGTTGGTGGATGGCTCCGTCGTGATGATCGACAATATTCTTCGCCGCTTGGCCCTCACGCCGGCGCGAAACCGAGAGGAGCGACTCGCGCAGGTGCTGGCGGCCGGACGGGAAGTCCTGCGCCCGATGACCCTCGCCGTGGGCATTATCATTCTGGTCTATGTGCCCATCCTTGCGCTGACCGGAATCGAAGGAAAGATGTTCAGACCCATGGCGTGGACGGTCATCATGGCCCTTTCCGGCTCGTTGCTGTGCGCTGTGACGGTCACGCCGCTACTGGCATTCTGGTTCGTGCGGGGCAGGCCACAGCAGGAGGAGACGCGTCTCATCCGCATGCTTCGAAACCTTTATGCCCCCTGCCTCCGGTGGACGATGGCGCGGCCGGTCTGGCCCGTCACGGTCGCCGTGGCCCTCTTCGCCGTCAGTCTGGTGGCTGGCACCAGACTCGGTATTGAATTCGTTCCCCGGCTCGAGGAAGGGGATCTCGCAGTGCAAGTGTGGCGGTTACCCAGCATTTCGCTGACCGAGTCCGTCGCCACCGCGCTCGATATCGAGAGGGTGCTGCGTCAGTTCCCTGAAGTGACCCAGGTCGTGACACGCACCGGCAGTCCGGAAGTAGCTACGGATGTCATGGGTGTGGAGATGTCGGACGTGTTCGTCATTCTCAAACCCCAGCGCGAATGGGTCACAGCCGGGGCTCGGAACGACCTGATTGAGATGATGAAGCAAGCCATCGTAGAGCAGGTGCCCGGCGTCGGCCTCGGGTTCACCCAACCCATCGAGATGCGTTTCAATGAGTTGATCGCGGGCGTGCGATCCGATCTCGCAGTCAAAATTTTTGGCCCCGATTTGGATATTCTCAAGCAGCAAGCCGAGCGAGCCGCGCGGGCGCTTGAGGGCGTGCCGGGAGCAGCTGACGTGAAGGTCGAACAGGTGGCCGGGTTACCGTTGCTGCGTGTCATCGTCGATCGCGCAGAGATCGCCCGCTATGGTCTCACGGCGGAAGAGGTGCTCACGCTCATACAAACCACGCGGGTGGGCACCGTCGTCGGGACCGTCGTGCAAGGCTCCCGGCGGTTTGAGTTGGTCGTGCGATTGGCCGAGCGCGTCTCCCGCGATCCCGGCGCGCTGGGAAGTCTGTTGATCCCCACCATGCATGGTGAACTCGTACCGCTGTCACGCATCACCACGATTAAGATCGATTCAGGCCCGGCGCAAATCAGCCGGGAACATGTGCAACGGCGCATCGTGGTGGAATGCAATATTCGAGGGCGCGATTTGGGCAGCTTCGTGGCCGACGCTCAGCGGGTCGTGACCCAGGCGGTCACACTCCCCGTCGGGTATGAACTGATCTGGGGAGGACAGTATGAACATTTGCAAGAAGCCGCTCGACGACTCACCATGGTCGTGCCGGTGACACTCCTGCTGATACTTGGGATGTTATCGGTCATTTTCGGCGCAATGCGCCCCGCCCTGCTGATTTTCCTCAATGTCCCGCTCGCCTTATCCGGCGGCATTCTGGCGCTGTGGCTGCGCGGACTGCCGTTCAGCATTTCCGCGGTCATCGGCTTTATCGCCCTCTTCGGGATTGCGGTGCTGAATGCCGTGGTGCTGGTCAGCCATATCCGTCAATTGGAAGCGGAAGGCCTACCGACGGACCAGGCAATCTACCAAGGCGCGATGGATCGTCTGCGGCCGGTGCTGATGACGGCGCTGGTGGCGAGCCTGGGCTTTCTTCCGATGGCACTGGCGACCAGTATGGGCGCGGAGGTCCAACGTCCGCTGGCCACCGTGGTGATCGGGGGACTTCTCACATCTACGATACTGACCCTCGTGATCCTCCCCGCCCTCTATGCACGCGTGGCGGCGCGGAATCCCTCCACGATCAGCCCGTCGCCGAGTCCGACACCCGAATCAGCCGACCCGTAGCGTTGGACGCGGGAGCTGGTCGCAAAACAAGACGCTCCAGGCTCGCCCCATTCAAGTCTTTTCTGGACAGAGATGCATCCGGGCGGTAAGCTTCCTAGGTATCGACCGTGTGCAGCGAGTTCGTCTCCCTGCGACCCATCAGTCTGTATACAAACCCGGTAGACCTTCCTCGAGGAGTAGATATGGCGACCATCATGGTGATCGATGACGAAGCATCCATCCGTAGTCTCCTGCGCGAGGTATTAGAAAAGGCCGGCCACAAGGTCGTCGAGGCGAAGGATGGACGTGAGGCCTTGAATCTCTATCAGAAAAACAAGGCTGACTTGCTCATCATGGACCTGCTCATGCCGGAAGTGGACGGATTGGAAGCGACCTTGCAGCTGACCAGGGAATACATGGATACGAAAATCATTGCCATGACCGGCGCGCAGGGTGATCGAAACTTTCTCGACATTGCCAAACTCTTCGGCGCCCATCAAGCGTTTGAAAAGCCCTTCGACCTGAAGGCGATGCTGAACGCCGTTGAAACAGAACTCGCTCAGAAGTAATCTACATGGCACTTTATCACAATCAAGCCATTGCTCCCGCGCATGGCCAGAAATTGAACTCTCATGCCAGGTGCAGCAACACGGATCCGCCTGCTGATAATTGACGACAGTTCCGACTTTCAGCTTCTGATCAAGACCTTCCTTCAGAACACGATCTTTTCCTGCTCCAGTGCTGCAGACGGCTTGCAAGCGATGGGCATCGCAATACGAGAGGAACCCGGTGTCATTCTCCTCGACATCGGACTTCCGGGCGGCGATGGACTGATGATACTCGACCGGCTACGGGCGAACTCCCATACCAAGACGACTCCGATCGTGGTCGCCACCGCTCAAACCGCGACCGGCCTGGAGGCGAAAGTTATAGACAAAGGAGCCGCCGCCTACCTCAAGAAGCCGATCGACAAGCAAATATTGCTGGAAACTCTGCAACGAGTTCTTCAAGAATCGGTCCACGCCACGACCACACACCGGTGAGAGCCCCCACCCCTTCACGCACAACCTCTCCGACCAAATGGTTCCTTCTGTGGATTCTCTATGTCTGCCTGATTGCGGCTTCCGGCATCTATCACACCAACTTCGTCGCGCATGGCCACTGGGAATTTCTCAAGTGGACCCCGTCCGCCGAGGAGATCTGGACGTTCGGCTTCTGGTCCGACATCACGATCAACATCCTGCTCTATGTGCCCTTTGCGCTGCTCTACCTTCAACGCAGCACAACCGTCACCAGATCGCAGGTGGTGAGGGTCCTGCTGCTCGGGCTCAGTCTGTCTTGCGCGGTCGAGCTCTACCAACTCTACTCGCACAACCGCCGCGCCGCGCCGTCGGATATCGTGTGCAATGTAACCGGCACGTGGCTGGGAGTGGTCATTCGGCGGAAGTGGTGGGCAGGTGAAGGTCTGACGGCTTGATGAAGGCGCGAGTTATTCCCAGCCGGTCGGATCGTACCCGCGTTCGCGCAGACAACGATCCACATAATTCGTAAAGCCCCCGCTCGGCGGTGACTTCCTGAATAGGCTGCGAAGAAAGCCGGCGGTTGCGCCGCTGGCCGCGCCCACCATGGCGCCTGGGCCGGGATGGCCGAGAATCGCCCCGCCGACCGCTCCCGCTGCCGACCCCACTGCGCCACCGGCCACGGTGCCCGTCGCCGTCTGCGCGGTCTTCCCCTGGCTCGGGGAAGCGCCGGCCTCCTCTGCCAATGTCATGCAG
>JBDTWG010000218.1:0-6300 GCA_040006855.1 Nitrospira sp. | reverse complement strand
CCGATCAGCCCCTCAGTCAGACGCGGAAGGCTATCGCCCGATCGACGGTTCAAAGGCTCCGGAGATCAATGTCTCCTATGTCGGGGATGCCATCAGACGGTATGCGCAGATCGATATCGGCCTGGCCGTCGGCATGGAAGAGGGGTTGATTACGCCCGTGATTCGTAACCGCGGCGCGAAGACCTTGGCCGACATCTCGACGGAAACCAAGGCTCTTATTGAACGGGCTCGGCAGAAGCGATTGCAGCCGCAGGAATACACCGGGGCCACGTTTTCCATCTCCAACCTCGGGATGTTCGATGTGGACAATTTTATCGCCGTGCTGATGCCGCCGCAGGCCGCGTCACTTGCCGTCGGCTCCATCCGAGACGTGCCGGTGGTGACGAAGGGAACAGTCACGGTCGGGCGGAGGATGAAGGTGACGATGTCCTGCGATCATCGAGCGCTCGATGGACTGATGGGGGCGCAGTTTCTGAAAGAGTTCAAGCGACTCCTGGAGCATCCGCAAGAACTGGCGGCTCCGATGGTGAAGCCGTGACGTTTATCCCCCTAGCAGGACTACGGAAAGCCGGTGAGACATCGCCGGCTGTTTCCAATGAACATCCACACAGCGAGGACAAGCCTCGTCGCTTGCCGCCCTGGTTCAAGGTTCGTCTGCAGACGGGGCCGGACTACCAGGAGATTCGTCAGACCATGGACCGGCTCAACCTCCACACGATCTGTGAGGAAGCCCGCTGTCCGAATGTGTGGGAATGTTGGAATGCGCGCACGGCTACGTTCCTGATTCTCGGCGACATCTGCACCAGGCGCTGTCACTACTGTTCCGTCGCGACGGGTCGTCCCCATGACGTGGATCGCGAGGAGCCGTTGCGAGTGGCGGAGGCCATTCAGGCGCTCAATTTGAGGCATGCGGTGATTACGTCGGTCAATCGTGATGAGTTGCAAGACGGCGGCGCGTCGATCTTTGCCGACACGATCGGCCACATCAGACGCTTGATTCCGAGCTGCACGATCGAGGTACTGATTCCGGACTTTGCAGGCGATGAGGCGGCGCTCGCCGTGGTGGCTGCCGCGGATCCTGATATTCTCAATCACAACATCGAAACGGTGCGGCGATTGTTCCCCTCGATCAGGCCGCAGGGGAAGTATCAACGGTCGATCGATTTACTGGCACGGGCGAAGCAGATGGGCATGACCACTAAATCAGGCTTGATCCTCGGCATGGGCGAGACAACGGACGAAGCCCGGGAGGTCATGCGTCATCTCCGGTCGGTCGAGTGTGACATCATGACCATCGGCCAGTATTTGCAACCGACGAAAGAGCATCTTCCCGTGGCCCGGTTCTACCATCCGGATGAATTCGCCGCTCTGAAAGAAGAAGGTCTCGCCCTCGGCTTCCGTTACGTCGAATCTGGGCCGCTGGTCCGTAGCTCCTACCACGCGGAACAGCAAGTGGCGAACCACTGAAGCCGGCGCGCACCGCATCACCCTTCGCACTACTCATAGTGCAACGCTTCAATGGGATTCATTCGCGAGGCCTTGTTCGCCGGGTAGAGGCCGAAGAAGATGCCCACCACCACGGAGAACAGGAAGGCAATGGCGATGGCCTGCGAGGAAATAATCGTGGGCCAGCCGATGAGGTGGGTCAGGAGGCGTGCGCCTGCGATGCCGAACAGGACGCCGACGACACCGCCGATCGCAGTCAAAATGATCGCCTCCACTAAAAACTGAAGCAGGATGTGGGCGCGTTTCGCTCCCACGGCCATCCGAATCCCGATTTCCCTGGTACGTTCCGTCACTGAGACCAGGAGAATATTCATGATCCCGATGCCGCCGACTACAAGTGAGATCGACGCGATGCTCAGCAGCATCACCATCATCGTGCGGCTGGCGCCGGCGACGGTTTTTGCGACATCCTCCATGGTCCGAATCGTAAAATCGTCCTCTTCGGCCGGGTGAATCCGGTGTCTCGCGCGGAGCAGGCTTTTGATGTCTTCGACGGCGGCGGGGATGCTGTAGCGGTGCTGCGTGGCCACCATGATAATCCCAACTGTTCCGAGAAACTTGGTGCCCAGGACCTTTCGTTCCGCGGTCGTGAACGGAAGGATCACGATGTCATCCTGATCTTGCCCGGACAGGGACTGCCCTTTCGGCGACAGGATACCGATGACGCGAAGCGGCACATTCTTGATCCGAATCTGCGCCCCGATCACGTCCTCTCCGTGCTCGAACAGGTTGTCGACAACAGTCTTCCCCAGCACCGCGACTTTCGTGGCGGCATCTTCGTCCGCCTGGGTGAAGAAACTCCCCTCGGCCACCGGCCAGTTGCGGAGGTCGGTGAAGGCCGTCGTGGTGCCGATGGCCACCGTGTTCCAATTTTTATGTTCATGAATGACTTGTAAGACGGACCGCGACGCGTAGGTCGCGAGGCTGACGTCGCCGACGCGCTTTTCAATGTCGCGGGCATCTTCGACCGTTAGCGTGGAGACCGTACCCAATCCACCGCGTATTCCGCCCACCGTGGTGGCGCCCGGAATGATGATGAGCACGTTGGTACCAAGGCTCGCGATCTCGCGCTGGACCGAGGCGGTGGCCCCTTGCCCGAGACTGACCATCCCGACCACGGCGCCGACACCGATGACGATGCCGAGCATGGTCAAACCTGCCCGAAGCGGATTCCGTTTCAGCACGCGCAGGGCGGATTGAATCGTCAACCAGAGGAAGCTCATGGCCTGTTCGTCACGCTCATCGCATCTTCGGTCCGAATTCAAAACCAGGCGGCAGCTTTTCCTGCGGATTGTCATCAGGCGAGGCAATCCCCACGATGACGCTGTCTCCTTCGTGCACCTCGCCTGCCACGAGCTCGGTGAACAATGAGTCCGTAATGCCCGCGGTGACCGGTGCGGCCCGCACGCGTCCCGTGGTCTCAAGCAGCCAGAGCTGAGGGGTTTTGCGATCCAGTGGCACGCCGGGCATGCGGAATCGCAACGCGGCATTGGGCACCCGAAGCGCCTGTTCGTTTCGCGCGGTCACGATCGTGACGTTGGCCGTCATCCCGGGCTTGAGTTTGAGTTCAGGGTTCTCGACCGAAATGATCACATCGTACGTGACGACATTCTGAATGCTGACCGGCGCATTTCTGACCTGCGTCACCACGCCATGAAAAAACTCACGCGGGTACGCGTCCACTCGAAAGTCGCTCGACTTGCCCTCCGTCACGCCGCCGATGTCGGATTCACTGACATTGGCGACGACCTGCATGCGAGTGAGATCCTGCGCGATCACGAACAGCGTGGGTGTTTGAAAACTCGCGACGACAGTCTGACCTTCCTCCACATTGCGGGAGACCACCGTCCCGTTCACCGGCGAATATATGGTGGTGTACCCCAGATCCAGTTCCGCCGAGGACAATGTGGCCTTGGCCTGATCGACTTGCGCTTCAGAGAGCTCTACCTGCGCCGTGGCGTCGTGATGATTGGTGATGGACAGATCCAGGTCGGATTGGGCGACGAACTGTTGCTCTCGCAGGGCGGCCATACGACCCAGCTCAAGTGTTCGCTGCGCGAGCATGTTCCGCGCCTTGGCTAGATTGGCTTTGGCGCTCTTGAGCGCGGCCTTGGACTGGCTCACCTTCGCTTGGTAGGGTTTCTGATCGATCGAGGCCAGGATCTGGCCTTCCCTCACGAGCGAATTGAAGTCGGCATAGAGTTTCGCGATTTTGCCGGAGACTTGACTGCCGACTTGGACCGAGATGACCGGGTTGACGGCCCCCGTGGCTGTGACGAGTGCGGTGATGGGACCACGCTCGACGGGGACGGTTTTATAGGGATTGATGGACGGGCCATTGGACCACCAGTACCAAAGGCCGATGGCCAAAAGTACAAGCAGTCCGGCACTCCCGATCATGCCCCAAGCTCGCCGCTTGTACGGAATCGTCTTCATAGTCCGTGCCGCGGGGACTTGCCCGTGGCCTTGACCTTGCACCACGGGAAGAGATGCCAGCACCATCCTGGTTGGACTGCGTGGAGGCTCTGTGTCGAGCCCCGAGGGGTCGGTATCCATGCATCACCTCCTAGGTGGACTGTGAAGACGCAAGAGAAGTGCCGTTCTGCCTCAGCTGCCTAGAGGCCGACAGGGGTAGAGGAATTGGGGTTTCACGGTTCGTTGTGCATGGCCAGCAACCCCGGTTGGGGCATTTAGCGACAGCAGGGGGAAAAGGGTGCGGCATGACGCCCCTTGACCGCCCACGAATAACCCGATTAGTCTGTGCGCGCATCAGCTGCACAGGCTGGTCCGATGATGGAATTCACCGAAGGAACCTGTATGACCGAGGATTGGGGCGCAGTATTAGTCGTCGATGATGATGCGGATATGCGCAGTCTGCTGTGTGATATTTTGCAGGGCCGGGGGCATCAATGTACGGGAGTCGGCAACGGGGACGAGGCGCTCAAGCAACTGGGCGGAAAAGATTATGCCGTCGTCCTGACGGACCTCAGGATGAAGGGCATGCTGGGAACTGAGCTGCTGGCTGAAATCAAACACCGGCATCCTGATATCGGGGTGATCCTCATGACGGCCTTTGGGTCGGTGGAGACAGCAGTCGAGGCGATGCGCCATGGCGCCAGCGACTATCTCACCAAGCCGGTAAAGACCGAGGAGTTGGTTCGCGTGGTCGAGCGGGCGATTCGTGAAGCGGCCCTCCGGCGCGAGGTGAGTCGACTTCGAAAAGAGGTCCACAAGGAATACAGCTTCCATCAGATTCTCGGGAAGAGTAAGCCGATGCAGGTCGTGTTCGATCTGATCCGGCGGGTGGCGGATAGCCCGACCAACGTGTTGATTACCGGTGAGAGCGGCACAGGAAAAGAATTGGTCGCCAAGGCCATTCATTACAATAGTGACCGACGCGATGCCCCCTTTGTGCCCGTCAACTGTGCCGCCATTCCCGAACAATTGCTGGAAAGCGAGCTCTTTGGACACATGCGAGGCTCCTTCACGGATGCCAAGTTGGACAAGCGCGGGCTCTTCGAGGAAGCGCAAAAGGGCACGTTATTCTTGGACGAGATCAGCGAACTCCCGCTCATGCTGCAGGCGAAACTGCTGCGCGCCATTCAGGAGCGAGAAATCCGGCGGGTGGGCGCGACCAAATCTATTACCGTGGACGTTCGGATCATCGCGGCGACGAACCTGAATCTTGCGGACGAGGTGAAGAACAAGCGATTCCGTGAAGATTTCTACTACCGTCTCAACGTCATCGAGCTGCGACTGCCTCCGTTGCGGGAACGCCGGGAAGATATCCCGATCCTCGTGGATGCTTTTCTGAAAAAATGCGCCGAGTTTCGTGGCAAGCAGGTCAAGGGGCTCAGTGAAGCGGCGTTGGCGATGCTGGTCGATTATGCCTGGCCGGGCAATGTGCGGGAGTTAGAGAATGTGATCGAGCGGGCTGTCACGCTGAGCCATGGCGAAATGATCGGGGCGGACGATTTACCCATCCAGGTGCAGGGGGCACGTGGGGATCGGCGTATTTTGGATGAAGCGGCTGAACGCACGTTGCCGCTGCACGAGGTTGAGAAGGAGTACATCGTCAAGATCCTCGAAAAGACGGGCGGCAATAAGTATCAGGCCGCGCATGTCCTGGGCATCGATCGAAAGACCCTCTACCGGAAGCTGGCCGAAATCGAAGGAAAACCGCACACGGACGAGTAGCGCTGTCGTCTCGCCATCGCGCTGGGAGTGATCGGCTTGCAGCTTCCGAACTACAAATCTCTCCTCGCTGAGTACGGTCTCACGGCCGTCCTGACCGTCGGCATCTTCATCCTGGATTTCCTGACGCCGTCCGAGGTCGACGAGTGGGTGCTGTATGCCATTCCACTGACTCTCACATTGAATTCCTCTCGGCCACGCGCTCCGCTGTACTTTGCCAGCTTGGTCACCCTCCTGTTGGGCATCGGGTTTGTTGCGTCGACTCCAGGCGTGTCATCCCTGTTTGCCATGATCAATCGTCTGTTGGGCATTGGGCTTATGTGGGGCTTCGCACTCGTACTGGTGAGTCGTCAGATGGGTCGGACAGGGGCTGATGAGAGCCGGAGGCAGATGACGCAGGCACTCACCGACGCGCAGGCGCAGCAAACCCAAGCCGAGTCGGCAAGGGCTGCCGCCGTGGAAGCGCGAACTCATGCCGAGGTGGCGGTGGTGGGTGCGGTCGCGGGGCAACGCCGGGCAGAAGAGCAAATGCGCGAGGACAAGTTGCGACTGGAAGGGATCGTCCAGTCTGCCATGGACGCCATCATCAGCGTCGACGAA
>JBDTWG010000217.1:0-6306 GCA_040006855.1 Nitrospira sp. | reverse complement strand
GAACTGGTGGAGTTTGGCGATACCAAGACTATTTTCACGACGCCGCGCGACAAGCGGACGGAAGACTACATCACGGGCCGGTTCGGATAAATTCAGGAGGAGCCGCACCATGCAACGACATTTCGACCAAGATCTCGCCCACCTGAAGCGGCAATTACTTGCCATGGGCTCGCTCGTCGAGTCTCAGATTGAGCAGGCCCTGAAAGCATTGGTGGATCGGGACTCCGATCTGGCCGTCAGCGTCGTCGAGCAAGATCACGACGTGAATGCCCTCGATGTGGAGATCGACGACCTCTGTATTCAGTTACTGGCACTCCAGCAGCCCACGGCCCGCGATCTCCGCTTTATCACCACAGGGATGAAGATTTCGTCGGAACTCGAACGGATGGGTGATCTAGCCGACAACATTGCCCAGCGGGCGCTGGAGCTGAACCTCGAGCCACAACTCAAGCCCTATATCGACATCCCGCGCATGGCCAGTTGGACGATGCGCATGGTCAAAGAATGCCTGGACGCCTTCGTCAATTCCGACCCGATGTTGGCGCGAAAGGTCTGCACCGACGATGACTTCGTAGACGATCTGAATGAACAGTTGTTTCGAGAACTCCTCTCCTTTATGCTGGAAAATACCAGTACGATCACCCGCGCCATTAGGCTGACGTTTGTCGCCAAGTCGTTGGAACGGATCGCCGACCACGCGACGAACATCGGGGAACTGGTCGTGTATATGGTCGAAGGAAAGAACATTCGGCATATCGCTCCGTCCGCAAACCGCTAGAGGCCCATGCCAACACTTGCCGTCCTCGACATCGGCACCAACTCCATCCATATGGTCTTAGCGGAAGTCCAAGCGGACTATTCCTATAAGATCCTCGATCGCTTCAAAGACATGACGCGGTTGGGTGACGGCGTCTTCACCTCCCGTCGCCTGTCCGATCAGGCCATGATGCGCGGCCTGGAAGTCATTCGTAATCTGGTCACGCTCGCCAGGAACAAGGGATACGAACGCATTGAAGCCGTGGCCACCAGTGCGGTGCGCGAGGCGCGCAACGGCGGGGAGTTCCTGGATCATGTCGCGCAGCAAACTGGACTGACGGTGCGGGTCATCACCGGCGCGGAGGAAGCGCGGTTAATTTTTCTTGGCGTACAGAACAGCGTGGCCCTCCCCGATCTGCCCACGCTCGTGATTGATATCGGAGGCGGCTCAGTGGAGGTGATCGTCGGCAATCGGGAGACGGTCTTTCATGCGCGCAGCCTCAAGCTAGGCGCAATCCGACTCAAAGACTTGTACCTGACGAAGACGCCTCCCTCCAAAGCGATGCTGCATGAGTTGGAAGAAGCCGTGACCAGCCAACTCAGGAGCGCGCTCGGCCCCTACAAAACTAAACGGGTTGAGCAGGTGATCGCCACCTCCGGGATGGCCGCCAATCTGGCCGAGGTGATCCATCTTCAACGAACGGGACGTCCCCTTCCGCAACTGAACCTGGCGAAAATTTCGGAGAAAGACATCGCGGCGGTCGAGAAGCGCTTGGCGGACGCCACGCTGAAAACAAGGCTGGCCATCCCAGGCCTCGATCCCAAGCGTGTGGACACGCTGCTGCCTGCCTCCACGGTGCTGAGGATTCTTCTTGGGCTGCTCCGCAAGGACGCGCTCACCATCTGCGACAAAGCCATCCGGGAAGGCATCATTTACGATTTTATCCAGCGCCATCACGAAGGGATTCAGGCGGAACGGGACATTCCGGACGTCCGCAAGCGAAATATCATGGCCCTCGCTCGACGCTGCCATGTGTCCGAGACGCACGCCCTTCATGTGGCGGGACTGGCGCTACGCCTGTTCGATCAAACGAAACCGTTGCATGGGTTTGGGCAACGAGAGCGCCAGTGGTTGGAGTTTGCGGCAATCTTGCATGACATCGGCTACCTGATCAATTCACGGCAGCATCACAAGCATGCCTATTACCTCATCAAGAACAGCGATCTGTCAGGGTTTACCGCGGATGAGATCGACCTGATCGCGAACATCGCCCGGTATCACCGGCGGGCGGTGCCCCACCGAAAGCATGACGAATACATCGCGCTCCCGGAAGGCACGCAACGTATCGTCAAGGTATTGTCTGCTCTGCTGCGCATCGCCGATGGCCTGGACCGCAGCCAGTTTTCCGTGGTGCAGAGCGTCGATGTCACACTGGGGCAGACCGTGATCATGACCCTGCAGGTATCGGGGGACGCCGAATTGGAGATTTGGGCCGCCCGCGGCCGCAGCGATCTGTTCGAGGCGGTGTTCAAGCGACCGGTTCAGTTTATGGTGACGTCTCCAGAACCCGATGCCACATGACTCGACCTGGTTTCACTGCAGGACGACGGTGCCGCCCCAACCTGCGACATGGCTTGCTGACGGTCGTGTTCATGTAGCGGTGAGTCTCTGGTCGGAGCCAGGATGAAATTCGCCTCACTGGGTGACTGCTCACGCCCAATACTCGTGCGGACCGGCAGCATGCTGAAGCGACCGCCGACGGCTTACGGAATATCCTCAGCACGATAAACGGTTTTCATTAGCGGCTGAACGCGATCAAGCGAGTGCGCGTAGCTGCGCCGCTGTGAGCCACCATTGGAGGTGGCCTTTCGCCGACCCCACAGACTTTTCGATCTGAATGAGGCAGGCTCCCGCCTTCTTCAGGGAGAAACCAGCGCAAGGTTTTCCCATGAGGAGGGTGGCCGCCACCACACTCAGGTGCGGCTCGTGGCCGACGCACAACAGGACGGAGTCAGAGGGCACGGTGCCGAGCAGGGTGAAGAGTGCATCCGGCAAGGCTTGAGGAGCCAGTTCCTCGCAGATCTGAAGCGTGACTTGAGGGCGAATCAGGTGATGCAGAATCTCGGCTGTTTCGCGCGCGCGGGCCAAGGGGCTGGAGAGGAGATGTGTGGGGGTGATTCGTAGTGCGAACAAACCTTTGGCGGAGCGATGGGTCCGTCTGATTCCCTTCCCGGTGAGCGGGCGATCCTGTTCCTTTCCCGCCCATTCCTGACGTTCGACGGCGATGCCGTGTCGGAATAAGATCATATCCATTGGTCACCTTGCTTTCGTCATACGCCATCGGGTCGGGAAAGGCATTCCCTACCATTCAACCATCACTTGAAATACAACTGTCGCTCTGCGATCTAGAATTGTTCAGGGATGTGACAAGAACTCATGAACCGTTCATCTAAACGTATTCATAGCGGATCGCGCCCCACTTCGCAAGACGTGACTGGGATGGCCGCCGCGTACCAAGCGACGGTGCTCAAGTTAGCGCGTCGCCTGATGGGTGGCCAGTGTCCCGCCGACACCGTGCATGCCATACGCACGCATTGCAGACGACTTCAAGCGTTGCTGGAACTATGCGGTGATGAGGAGCGAGCCGTCGTCATGGCAGAGAGCGTAGGACGGCTGAGCAAGCTGCGGGCGCTGCAGGTCTTCCAACAGTATCTGGGAAAGATCGACGCGTCACAGGCGGACGTCGATGCGGTTGAGGGATGGATCGTCACACGAGATGAGAAACTGCGTCATACGCAGGTCTATCACAAGATCGAGCAGGCCGTATGGAAACATGCCATACCGACTCACACTGACTTCAACCATTCCTCGAACAACCGGCTTGAGGTTCTACGTCATATGCATGAAAAAGAACTGGCAGGGCTCATTTCAGCAGCCTCGGAGAAACCTCGCCGCAAACGGCTTCATGCGTTGCGCCTGGCGTTGAAAACCATTCGATACCAGACGGAATGGTTGCCCGGACGGCCAGGGCCGAAGAAGGCGCTGGTCGAACGGATCAAACAGGTTCAGGCGGTATTGGGACGCTACGAGGAAATGGCTGATTTCAGGCGATGGGGAAAGGCGCTGGGCCTGACGGTGCGCGCGCGTATTCAGAAGGATTGGAAGCGGGCTCGCAAACGCGCCCGCGCGGTTCCGCTGGAGCTCACCTGGCTGGTGGATGCGCTGGCATCCGGCCACGTCTGGATTGGAGTGGACCAGGAAAGAACGTTATGAGGTCGGGAGGGCATCCGCGCTCTCTGAGGTGCTCGCCGTCATCCGATAGCCGCCACCGGGGACCATGACAATGTGTCCGACCGCGGTCCCCTCCCCTGCCAATTTCTGATTCAGTTGTTCAATGCAGCGATCGAGCTCGCCATCATGCAGCAGTTCATCGTCGCCCCAGAGCAGCGCCTTCAGCTCTTCGCGAGGAACGACATTGCCGACGGTGAGGGCGAGTCGGCGCAAGGCCTTCCATTCGTTGCCCGACAGGGTCAGCTTTCGTCCACGGTACAGGGCCACATAGACCTTGTCGGCAAAGACGAGATCCTCACCCAGCTCCTCCTCCTGCTGTGCCTGATCTTGTCGGCAACGGCGAAGCAAGGCACGCACTCGCGCGACGAGTTCAATAGCTCCGTAGGGTTTGACGATGAAATCGTCGGCCCCACCATCAAGGGCTTCAGCACGACGCTCCTCGGACGCATAGCCCGACATCACGATGATCGGAATATGTCTGGTGGAGGGATCTTGCCGTAATCGCTTGCAGATTTCTCGCCCCGTAATGCCGGGAAGATTGTCGTCGGCCATGACCAGCGACGGTTTGATGCGCCACACATCCTGCATGCCGGACGGTCCGTCAAAGGCGACGTTTGTGCGGAAAGACGCCCGCCGAAGAATCTGATCCAAGAGCTTGGCGTGGCTCTGGTCGTCCTCAAGGATTTGAATGATTTCCAGGCTCATAGAGACATTCCTCTCACTCATCATCGGCTGTTGATGGAGGGAACTTGAGAACCGGCGAAGGTGTCGGTTGAGGAGCAGTTACTTCGAGGCGCCGAGAATGCGTTGCAGGTGGGCCATCCAGGAGGCGCTCTCGCTGCCGTCTCCGCTGCCACGAGTCGAGGGGGAACGGCGAGCGCTCAATCGTTCGATACGCTCGGTCACGTCTTTGAACCCGGGTTCCTCACGCCTGATCCAACGGTATTGTTCAAGCGTGTCATCCTTGCGCCCCAGGGATTCAAGTGTGCGCCCAAGCAGGTAGCGCACCTGAATGGCATCAACCGATGCGCCCGGTTGGGATTGCAGCGCCTTGCGAAACGCCGCGACGGCCTGCTCCGACTGGCCGGAGGATTTCAGGCAGATGCCCACCTGTGCCATGGCCTTGAAGGTGAGAGAAGTATCTTGTGCAGCCAACGAGAATTGCTGAAGGGCTTCCTTGTAGAGCCCGATCTTCTTGAGCGCCAGCCCGCGCTCATACCGCTCGGCGGCTTCTTGCGCAGGCGAGCCCACGGGGGATGAGGAGGTGGAAGTAGCAGCCAGCCTGTGTGTGGCGGTAGGCGCGGCAGCGGTTAGGCCGGCAAACGCGGCCAGTTGAGTCCGTTCGGCTTCTTCTTGTTCGGCCGTCATCACAGTCAGAGCATCTGTATCCGCGAGCGGGAGAATGCCCCCTTTACTGCGGTCTTTGGCGGCCTGCGCCACGATTTTCGTTGAGACAAAGCTTGCCTGTTCAGCAAAACCATAGGTCAATGCCGTATCGCACAACTGGTTGATGAGCCGCGGAATGCCCCCGGTCAGCCGATGAATCATCCGGCATGCATGATAGGTGAAAAGTGCCTTGTCCCGGCCGGCCACCCGGAGGCGATGGGCGATGTAGCCTAGACTGTCTTCTTCTTTGAAGGGTTCGAGACTGTAATCTACCGTCACCCGCTGTGCGAACTGAGTGAGGTCTTTCCGTTGTAGCAGTTGCCGCAAGTCAGGCTGGCCGGAGAGGATGATCTGAAGGACGGGTGCCTTGTCCTGATTCAAGTTGGACAGCAGCCGGAGTTCTTCCAAAAGTGCGACGCCGAGATTCTGTGCTTCATCGACGATCAACAAGACCCGTCGGCGTGCAGCGGCCTCTCTATCGAGAAACTGCTGGAAGGCGTCGAAGGCCTCGAGTTTTCCTTGAGGCTTCTCTTTCCAACCGAAGGCTAACAAAATCCAAGGCAACAAAGTTTCTGTCCCAGCATGAGTATTGGTGATCAATCCCGTGGTGAAATGATCCCGGTGCTCGGCCAGGAGTTGCTGAAGCAGCGTAGTCTTGCCCATCCCAGGGAGACCCGTGAGGACGACGAATCCGGCTTCATGCAGGATGCCGTATTCCAGTGTCGCCATCGCTTCGCGGTGGGTCTCTCCCCGATAGAGGAATTCAGGGTTTGGCGTTAAGGTGAAGGGTTTGACCTGCAATCTGTAGAAGATTTCGTACATACCTTCCTACTTACGAGACAATTGGAAGGAGGTCAACAAGATTATTTGGA
>JBDTWG010000216.1:0-6338 GCA_040006855.1 Nitrospira sp. | reverse complement strand
GATCGAGGCCGTGCGCGGCGGTCGGAAGAGGGAATTCGAAGCCTTCCATGCGGAGGGGGCGGAGGCACCGGATCCCCAGTCGAAGGCGACGTTTGATCGCAGTCGGCTGAGTTGGCGCTGGCACGATCAGCCGCACCGAGCCGGGCTTAGACGACTCTACACAGAACTTCTCGCCGCGAGACGATCCTGGCCTGCCTTGCGTAACTATTCAGAACGGGCGGCGAAGTTGCATGTGGGTCCTGCGAGTCCCATCATCCTGGAAGTGATACGAGGCGGTACGAAACCGGACGCGGACAATACCCTGCAGGCTTTCTGCAATCTCACTTCAGAATCACAAACCTTGCCGCCAGGGACCCTGCCGACCCTTCTGTTCAGTTCCGAGTCGACGGGCTTCAACGGAGGACGTCATGCGGAATCGGGGCCATTACAGCTCCTGCCATTTGAGTGCCTCCTGTTCGGCCCGAGCGACTGGAAAAATCCTCGCCTGGAATGAAAGGGGATTTTCGACGGTTGCGTGCTTACCCGTTTCGAGAGGCTGGCCGGTTGCTGGGAGATTTGTAGCGGGCGCCTTCTCCGCGACATTCAACTGCGGCCCAGCAGACGCGGAGGCCGCTGAATGTGAACGGGAGGCGAAGGCCGTGCAGGGAGAAATATTTCCCTCCGACCATATAGTAGAATGGGTCATTCAGGGAACCGAGCCGTCCATGACCTGTCGAGCCCATCGCCTGCGAGTCTTATTTCTTTCACCCGGCATGGCCCCGAAGAGCGCAGGTTTTGGCTACTGCCTAATGTGGGTAGTAGCCGGGGCGCTGTATGTACTCAGCCTTCCGGGATGTGTCACCGAAGCGCAAACAGTTCTGCCCGAGACAGAGAGCCGAAAAATCCTTCTTGTCGTCCGGATGGTTGCGGTAATTACGGGGGACCGCGCGCGACGATTCGAGCCGGAAGTTCGCCAGGTCGAGATGATCCACGATGCCACGGGTGAGCGATTTCGCGTGACGGTGGAGGGCAAGGACGAGGTCGTGGCAGTATTTCTTCCGCCGGGTCAATACAGCATCAATCGGGTGCACATCAACGAAGGGCCGTTTCTCTCGATGGCCCAGTTGTCGTCGTCCCTTGCGGTGGAGGTAAGCCCGGTTGTTTTTGCCGGAACATGGCGATTTGGAGTCGATTCACCGCGCTACGGACGAATGGTGCTGCTGTCCATGGTGTTCGAAGATGAGGCGCGTGAGCGGGCAGAGCGAAAGATTCGGGAGGAATATCCGACGTTGGCGTCCGAACCCATGACGGCCGTACTTCCCTTTCCAGCGGAAGCAGAAACTCGCCTCTACGAAGTCATGCCCTATCCCCGCTACCCCCGCTATTTCCGTCGGCATTGGTGGTAGCGGTTTCTCGCACAGGCAGGTCAGGCATAGAGAGGGTCCCAGTAGGGCATGCGCGACGCTGCTCGCTGATGGCGGTTCAGCCGAGCTCGCGGCCCGTCGTGTGCGGCCTCGCTCAGGTATAGTCCTCCCCCGGCTCACAAGAACCGTTCAACTAATTTTCGCGTGTATAACAGAACCATTTCTCGTTCTTGTTCCGTGAGCGGCACGTGATCAGTGTGATTCAGGAGACGGGTGCAGAGCTTGACATAGGCGAATACGCTTGGCCTGACCCGATAATAGATCTTGGTGTCTGTCATCGCTTGTTCCACATTGGATCTGACTCTGAGCATGAGTGTACCGGATGCGGATTAGAAGTTGATTAGGAGAGACTTAGAACAGCCTTACCCCGCCCGTGTCTGGGCCGGACCGGCCAGCACACGATCCTGGACTGGATACGGGAGCCGGCCGGCGCGTTCTATGGACCGTACAGTACTGACGGGGCGTGTCGGGATGAAACGTTGCGCTAAAACTCTCGACGACGATGATCATGCCATCGTCCAGCGAAGCACTTGGAAGGTGCATCACGAAAACGGCTGAGTGCATTGCTAGATGACTCACCCCTGAGCCTCTGGCGCGGGCGGGTAGAGGAGTGGGACGCTCGCCCAGTAAGGCATACGAGAATGCCATTTACGAGGCTGCTCTGCTGCAGCAATTGTGAGTTCCGCCGCTGCGACTGGGGAAGTGGCGGTCTCCCGGCAGCCCTATGTTATCAGCGGCCAGCCTATCCCCTCGTGATACGATTCTTGCGATCCACGTGAATGACCCTCCTTCTTTGCCTTCGGATTGTCTCGTCAGTGACATGCTCGTAAGAATAAATGATGAGTTTATCTCCAGGCACAGTGTTGCGAGACGTAGGACCATTCAGGATGACCTCACCTCGGCCGCGAGTTCCATTCCTGGCATGCAATAAAAATTGCTGTCCGTTATTCATGTTGGAGCACAGGACCGTTTCATGCGGAAGGATGCCAGCTGCCTCGAGGAGCACGGCGTCGACCGTGACGCTGCCGGCGTGTTGCCGGGACGTCCCGGTTACCGTAACCGGATGGATCTGAGATCGTAAGAATCGCCGGAACATTTGTTCTCATTACATGCGGGTGGATCTTGATCACGGTTAGGGCACCGACAGCCTCTCAGGCTTGGCCGAGGCACATTCGGCTGCTAAGAACGCCGCTCGTTCATCCCGCGTCTGTCGAAGCGTGTGCTCCTCTTCCGCATTCCCCTGGTCTCGGAAATCGACAATGGCGGTGTCCAACCGGCCTATGTCTGCCTCGGCTTCTCTACACTTGCGTTCCGCTGCGGCCCGTGTATAGGCCTCGAGAAGGTGATGCTGCTTCGCATGGGCCTCCTCGCGCACCGAATTCATCCCGGCCGTGGCATCAAAATTCTTGGTCGCCTCGAGGAGTTCTTTCGGGATCGGTCCACGGTCAAAGAGTTTTTGTACCTCATCCGCGCCATGGGCTGCGGCGGGCAAGGTGTCGTAGCCCAGGAGACTGAACAATGCGAAAGCGCAGTACAGTACCTGCACAGGAATCAACCTCTCATGCATGGTGTTCTACCCAGGTAAACTCGGTGGTCCGCCCGGAACTGCCGTGGCGGCCGTGAGTCATCGTTCTTGTCATTCGTGCCTGGACACCTGAAGGGGGTGATTAATTTCGATGACCTGTCTCGCTTGACGAGAAAAGTCCCCCAAAGGCTCTGCAGGGGAAAGGCTGCGGCGCAACGAAACGGCGTTGAGTCACTTGGACAACAGATATTGCAAGACTTCAGTAGCATTCTTACGGAGTCTGAACGATTCGGGTTTGTTGTGCTCATTCAACCAGACGATGACATAGCCCGCCTCATCCGTGCCGATGCGCACGATTCGATTCACATTGATGTATTCCTTGCCGTGCTGAATAAACTGCATGGTTGAACGCTGTCCTTGTCTAGGCCTGTGCGCAAGGGGACCGTTCGTGCTCCCATGAAAAGAGAATGGTACTTCGGACCGAAACAGGTTATCTCCGGGACTGCGAGGGATCGGAGATATTGTGCAATACGGCGCCCGATGTTTGGGTATCCAGGCCATCGACCACGAGGTCACCCAAAGACACGATTCCGACCAAACGATTGCTGCGCGCGAGAATGGGCAACCGGCGAATCTGCTTCTCGGCCATGAGCTCGGCGGCCGTTTCCGCTTCTTCGTCCTCATAACAAAAGACCACCCCTGGCGTCATGGCTTCGCTGACGAGAGCCTGGACGGGGTCGCGGCTGATGGCCATGACCCGGAGCACGAGATCCCGATCAGTGATCATCCCCAAGAGTTTCTCTCCATCGCAGACCGGAATAGCTCCGACATCCAAGTCCTTCATCTTCCTCGCCGCATCCGCCGTCGTGGCCTTTGGAGAGATGATCTCCACGGACGGCGTCATGATTTCTTTGAGCTGGGGCATAGCATGGGACTCCTTTGAAGTTGGACCGCACGTAAATGCATCCCGAGTCTACGCGACGACAGCAGGAAGACGACTGGGCAAATCCCTGGAGACCGTCGGAGAGGCTCGAAGCTGACTCGCCGTGAAGAAATTGCTTAGTTCGGATCACCGGCAGTCCCTGATCATGAATCGCGGGCAGTACACCCGGCCGCTCCTCTCGAGGACTTGACCGCTCTTTGGCGCTCCCGACATGCGAACGTCCCTCTCACTGCCATGACCGCGCTGCGCTTGTCCCCCACATCGATGACGACCGTCCATAGATTCCTCTCTGTCTGGGTTTATTGTAGAGGTAGATGAATCTCGACCCCACTAGGTCATTCCCTGGTGGCCCTGTCGTCGTGTGCGCTCATTTGTTTGCTGCGATACCCGGAGAGGCGGGCAGGAAATGACCTTAATCCATGCGGGAGTTGTTATGGCCCTATGACGCGTGGGCCCCTGCTGGCGACGGAAATGGATCGCGATAGTCGCTGCGTGTTGAATCAAACGGGCGGCCTTCGCGTTTAAGGAGCACTGTTCTATCAAGGTTTACCCTGGGCGCCCCCGCTGTGGAAATGAAGTGCCTATTTCTGGTTCTCAAACTGTTAATGGGACGGTCCGCGAGCCATAACCCGGCCCTCTATAAGTCATAACCGGACCTCTAATTGTCCGATCTAACCCTCATTACCGGTCATGCAACGCACTGGTAATTGTGGGATGGGGCCTGAAGCATGGCCCACCTCGGACAAAGCGTTTGACGAAGGTAGCCCTTTTCGATTCGGCTCGGTCCTGAGCGTTGCGCTAGATTTCGGCAGCGTGAGCGGGCCAAGCAGAATGAATCGCGCAACATTACGGCAGAGAGAGGCGATCCATCCGATCGTCTCAACCGTGTCAGAGGGAGGCCCACCACCGACGCGAAGGACAAGTTGTCGGCTCGAGACAGATCGTCCCGCGAAACATCTGCTAGAAACCATTTGAGTGACGCACGAGATGGCGGCTATTGCGCCGTCCAGCTCCTGAGAGCCCAGTCTGGACGAGGCTTGCAGAGCATGACAGCACAATGACGAGATCGGGTGAGACGGCAAACATATGGGCCGGCCCAAGGGCTCGGCATTTGCAATGAGATGACCCGTTCGTGGCGTGACGACCCTATGACAGGGTTCACATTTCATTACCAAGGAGGGTGATTCAATGTTCTCAAAGCGAAGTGCTATGCAATGCGTGGTCGTGTCCGGGTTTGTATTGGGATCAGCACTCACCAGCTTCGCGCAATCCGGCTCAACAGTCCAAGAGCAGCCGGCGGAAGTTGGACCCCGTACGGGGGATCGAGTCGTCCAGGATCGGGATCAGGCGGCTCGCGAACGGGCGCTGGCGCGGGAACGCTCGGGTGATCGGACGGTCGTGGAAGAGCGAGTGGTCGAACGGCGTAGAGAAGGAGAAGTCTATGTCGCAGGATTCGGAGGCTTTACCTGGGGCCATAACTTTTCGGATGTGGAAGGCAGAGGCACATTGGCAGGGCAATCCTTCGGCGGACGGGACTTGGCCAACTCCGGCGTCTATGGCGCCAAGATCGGGTATTTCCATCCGGGTCGGTTGAATTGGTTGGGGCTCGAAGTCGAAGGGTTCAATTCAACGCCGCATATCGAGCAGGGCGGCGGCTTGCCGGGCGCTCATTTGCGCGTCACGACTCTCGCATTCAATGTGATCGCTCGCACCAAGGTTGGCTGTCGGAAGCGGGACGATATTCGTCACCGAGACGATGCCCGCGTTCAAGCCGACGGGACAGTACGTGATTCGGACTACGACAGAAATCACTGGTCTCCCTTAGATGAGAATGTGCGATGTCCCTTGCAACTTTACGCCGGAGCCGGCCCCGGAATTTTCTTTGCGGAGACCTCGAACCAGTTTGGACGCAGCACGGACAATGGTCGTGTGGGCCTGAACGCGCTGGCGGGCATGAAGTACTTCTTGAATCGCAATCTCGCGGTGTATGCCGAATACAAGTTTAACTATGCCCAATTTGATTTTACGCAGATCCAGGGCACCACGGCCGGCTTACGGGGAGACTACATGGCAAGCCACGTCGTCGGCGGCCTGGCGTTGCATTTCTAATTGCTCCGTGATTTTCAAGCGCGGTGCTCACCGAGTGTTCTCGATAAGTGAATGCTGAGGAAGGGGGTTCTTCCGCAGGGAGCGACCAAATCGCTTCCTGCGGGCTCCCAGACTCACTCCCATTAGTGCCTACATATGGGCTTGATTGACCAATGAAGCAAACAGCCGGTACGACCTCAACCCGGTGACTACGTCCTACGAGCGGAAGGGAAGCAGCCATGCGAAGCAATCGACGAGAAAGGGGCAGCGCGGCGCGGTACCAACATCCGGTTTGGTCTCGGGAACCATGGGGATGTCTCAAGGTAGTCGAGCGATACTTACCCCACCAGGCACGCTTGCCTTAAGCCCGCTAGCCCCC